>JAEWJD010000216.1 GCA_023386765.1 Pseudomonadota bacterium
AAGATCGGCACCGAAGGCACCTATGCGCCCTTTTCCTTTCATGACGGCAACCGGGGGCTGACCGGCTTCGACGTCGAGATCGGCCGGGCGATCGCCGACAAGCTCGGCGTGAAAGCCGAATTCGTGGAAGGCAAGTGGGACGGCCTGATCGCCGGGCTGGACGTCAAGCGCTATGACGCCGTGATCAACCAGGTCAGCATCACCGATGCGCGCCGCCAGAAATACGACTTCTCCGACCCCTACATCGCCTCCGAAGCCGTTCTGATCGTACGCAATAACGAGCCCGAGATCCGCGGCTTCGCCGACTTAAAGGGACAGCGCTCGGCCAACACCCTGACCAGCAACTTCGGCAAGCTGGCCCAGAGCCATGGGGCGGAGGTGGTGCCGGTGCAGGGTTTCAACGAAGCCATCGAACTGCTGCTGTCCGGCCGGGTGCGGGCCACGGTCAACGACAAACTGTCGTTCCTGGACTTCAAGCAGCACAAACCCAACGCGCCGGTACACATCGTGGCCAGCGATCGCGGCAAGGAATTCAGCGAATCCGGCGTGCTGCTGCGTAAAGGCAACCCCGAGCTGCTGGCCGCCGTGAACAAGGCCCTGGCCGACATCAAGGCCGATGGCACCTATCGCCGTATCAGCGAGAAGTACTTCGGCACCGATCTGAGCACCGCCCCCTGAGGCCGGGATGAGCGAGATGGCGACAACACCCGCCTGGTGGCAGCTGATGCTGGAGGCCTTTTGGCCCTTGATGAAGGCAGGCCTGCAGTTCACCGTGCCGCTGGCGCTGCTTTCCTTTGCCGCCGGACTGGTGCTGGCTTTCGCCGTGGCGGTGCTGCGCCTCTTTGCGCCGCGCCCTATCGCCCTACTGATGCGGTTCTACGTATGGCTGATTCGCGGCACGCCATTGCTGGTGCAGCTTTTCATCATCTTCTACGGCCTGCCCAACGTGGGCATCGTACTGGATCCCCTGCCGGCGGCCTTGATCGGCTTTACCCTCAACGTCGGCGCCTACAACTCAGAAGTGATACGCGCCGCCATCGAGGCCGTCCCGCGCGGCCAATGGGAGGCCGCCTATTCGCTCAACATGACGCGCGGCCAGGCGCTCGCGCGCAGCATCCTGCCCCAGGCCGCGCGCGTCGCCGTCCCCCCCTTGTCGAACTCCTTCATTTCGCTGGTCAAGGACACCTCGCTGGCCGCGGTGCTCACCGTGCCGGAAATCTTTCAGGCGGCCCAACGCATCGCGGCCGTCACCTACGAACCGCTGATCCTGTACATCGAGGCCGCCCTGATCTACCTGCTGTTCAGTTCGGCACTCTCGGCGCTGCAGACCCGCCTGGAAAGGCACTTCGGCCAACATGCCGTCTTTACCCAGGCACAACGATGATAGAACTGCGCGATATCGACAAAGCCTTTGAGGGCCACCCCGTACTGCGAGGCCTGAACCTGCGGGTCGACGAGGGCAGCGTGACTGCGCTGATCGGCCCGTCCGGCAGCGGCAAAAGCACCTTGCTGCGCTGCGTGAATCTGCTCGAAGTGCCGGATCGCGGCGAGTTGCGCATCGCGGCTGCAAGCCATGTCTTCGATGGCCGCGCCATTCCGGGCCAGGCTCTGCGCGCCCTGCGCGGCCAGACCGGCATGGTGTTCCAGAATTTCCAGCTTTTTGCCCATCGCACCGCGCTGCAGAACGTGATGGAAGGCCTGGTGACGGTACTCAAGTGGCCCGTGCCCCGCGCACGCGAACGCGCCATGGATCTGCTGGAGAAAGTCGGCATGGCCGCCAAGGCTGACGCCTGGCCGGGCACCCTGTCCGGCGGACAGCAGCAGCGCGTGGCCATCGCGCGCGCCCTGGCGCCGGCGCCGCGCGTGCTGCTTTGCGATGAACCCACCTCGGCACTGGACCCCTCCCTGGCGGTCGAGGTACTGGCCGTGCTGCGCGAACTGGCCGCCGAAGGCATGACCATGATCATGGCAACCCACGACTTGCGCCTGGCCGCCAGCGTCGCCCAGCAGGTGGTGTTCCTGCAGGACGGAAAAATCGTCGAGTCGGGAACGCCGCAGGCGCTCTTCACGGCACCGCACGACCCGCGCACGCGCGATTTCGTGGCCACGCTCAATCAGGGTCTGCCCCCGGAATGGGGCCGCCCTTCCGCTTGAGCCGCTACTGACCGAGCAGCGCCTTCAGGCCGTCTTCATCGAGAATCGTCACGCCCAGTTCCTGGGCCTTGACCAGCTTGCTGCCCGCTTCTTCGCCGGCCACCACGTAGGCCGTCTTCTTGGACACCGAACCGCTTACCTTGCCCCCTGCCGCGAGGATATAGCGCGTGGCCTCGTCGCGGCTCCAGGTGGGCATGGTTCCCGTCAGCACGAAGGTCTTGCCGGTGAGATTGCCATCCTGGGCCTGTGCCTCGGCCTGAGGCTGCACGCCGCGCTGCTGCAGTTGATGCACCACGTCGCGGTTGTGCGCTTCCTGGAAGAAGCGATGGATGGAGCCCGCCACCACTGGCCCGACATCGGGCACTTCAAGCAGCGCGGCCTCATCGGCCTGCATGATGGCCTCGATATCGCCAAAGCGGCGCGCCACGTCACGTGCCGTGGTTTCGCCCACATGACGAATGCCCAGGGCGAACAGCAAACGGCCCAACGAGGGCCGGCGCGCCTGTTCAATGGCGGCCACCAGGTTCTCGGCCGATTTCTTGCCCATGCGATCCAGCGCAGCCAGCTCGAAGGCATCCAGCGTGAAGACATCGGCCAGGGTTTTCAGGCGGCCCTGGTCAACCAGCTGGTCGATCAGCTTTTCGCCCAGCCCTTCGATATCGAGCGCCTTGCGACCTGCCGCATGCAGCAGCGTCTGCTTGCGTTGTGCCGGACAGAACAGACCTCCCGTGCAGCGGGCGATGGTTTCGCCTTCCGGCCGCTCGATGGCCGAACCACACACCGGACATTCGGTCGGCATGACAAACAGGGGAAAGTCCGCCGTGCGGCGCTCGAGCACCGGGCCCACGACTTCCGGAATGACATCGCCGGCCCGCCGCACCACGACCACATCGCCCACCCGCACATCCTTGCGGCGGATTTCATCTTCGTTATGCAGCGTGGCGTTGGTGACCGTGACGCCCCCGACAAAGACTGGCTTCAGCCTGGCCACAGGGGTGATCGCACCGGTGCGCCCCACCTGGACCTCGATACCGAGCAGATCGGTGACGGCCTCTTCAGCGGGAAACTTGTGCGCCAGCGCCCAACGCGGCGCGCGCGCCACGAAGCCGAGCACACGCTGCGCGGCCAGCGCATCGACCTTGTAGACCACGCCATCGATGTCATAGGGCAAACCGGGGCGCTCGACCCCGATGCGCCGATAGAATTCCAGCAGGCCCTCGGCGCCGATCGCTTCGTGGTTGAAGCGCACGTTGACCGGCAACCCCAGTTCGCCCAGCCATTGCAGCATGCCGCCGTGGGTGTCGCGCGGCAATGATGACGCCCGGGCGGCACCGCCCGCTTCGTCGAAAGCCACCGGCATGTCTGCCGGCAGGCCACGCACCTCTCCCCAGCTGTAGGCAAAGAAACGCAGCGGCCGCTGGGCCGTGATGCGCGGATCGAGCTGGCGCAAGCTGCCGGCAGCGGCATTGCGCGGATTGACGAACACTTTCTCGTCACGCGCGGCCTGCTTCTGGTTCAGGCGCTCGAAGTCACTGCGGTTCATCAGCACCTCCCCGCGCACTTCCAGCACCTGGGGCGCCGGGCCCTTCAGACGCAACGGGATCGCCTTGATGGTCCGGATATTGGCGGTGACGTCTTCACCGCTCTGGCCATCGCCACGCGTGGCGGCCTGCACCAGCTCACCGGCCTCGTAGCGCAGGGTGATGGCCAGGCCATCGAGCTTGAGCTCACAGAAATAGCGCGCCGCCTCGGCCGGCCCGAGCAGGCCGGCGCCACGCAGCGTATCGCTGACGCGCTTGTCAAATGCCAGGACGTCCTCATCCTCGAAGCCATTGCCCAATGACAGCATGGGCACGGCGTGCTGGACGCTGCCGAACTCGGGCAGGGGGACTGCGCCCACGCGTTGCGTGGGGGAATCGGGCGTCACCAATTCCGGATGCCCGGCCTCCAGTGCCGTCAGCTCGCCCATCAGGCGGTCATATTCGGCATCTGGAATGCTGGGTTCGTCGTAGACGTAGTAACGGACGTTGTGCTGTTCGATCTCATGGCGCAGCGCGGCCACGCGCTGGGCCGCCTGCTCGCGGCCTGCCATCAAGAAAACACCCGCAATGCCCGCTCGCCACCAGCGCTCAGGCCGGCCTGATCGAGATGCTCGAACAAGGTCTGCAACTGCCCGTCGATGACCTGCTCGGCGCCTGGCGCGAGCGGGCGGCCCTGATCGTCGACCAGTTCGGCACGCAGACGCTGCGCCAGGTGACGGCCGACATCGACCATGCGGCCGAAGGCACGTTCATCGGGCGGGCTGCAAGGCACATCCAGCAACAGCGAAAGGCGCTCGATGCCCCCCATGCCGGCATCGAACGGCGCGCCGTCGCCACGGGCCAGGGTAAAGCGGACCTCGCCGCCATCGGCCAGCCAGGCCAGGCGCGATCCCTCGGCGGCAAAGCCCTGCTCGCGTGCCACGCTGAGCACTTCGGCAGCGGGTTGCGCCGCCCCCAGCAGCAGCGTCAGCCCGACCTGGGCGTCCAACGCGGCACAGACGCCATCCAGGCTGACCGCCTGCTCCAGCACCTGTTGCTGATCCGGACCTTCCAGGCTGCCTTCGAAGCGGTCTGCCAGGTCCTGGGCGCGCGCCCAGGCCTGTGACCACTCGATGGCCGTCAGCGGGCCGCTGCGGTTGGCCAGCAGTATGGCCAGTTGCAAGGTGCTGTATGACTCTTCGGCGCGGATGCGGCTGCGGTGACGACCGCGATCGGTGGTCGCGAAAAAGCGCAAGGGTTTCTTGCCGATATGGCGCAAGGACTGGATATAGGGCACCAGCTCCGCGCCCGCCTGCGGCTCGGCGAAGTGGATTTCCAGCACGACCTCGACGGCCGGATCCGGTTCCTCGGGATCATCGCTTTCAGGTACCGGACTGGCCGACGCGGCCGGTGTCGCAACGGCCGCATCGGGCTGCCCGTCCTGGCCCATGCCGGGCTCGGGGGGCG
>JAEWJD010000287.1 GCA_023386765.1 Pseudomonadota bacterium
CAGATCGAGAACCCGGTCGCCAAGCTGATCCTGCAAGGTGTTTTCGGGCCGCGCGATGTTGTGACGGTGGATTTCCGCGACGGCAAGTTCACCTTCACCCGCACGCTGCAGTAAGCGGCTCTCTCGCAAAGAAAAACCGGCTCCCAGGAGCCGGTTTTTTTCTGCTGTGCATGCCGATGAGTCCGGCAGCCAGCGGTTGCGATCGCCCCTGGGCCGTTTCACAGGCGGCGGCAGCCCTCGGGCAGTTGCCCATGGCGAACCTGCTCGCGGATTTCCTGCATCAGGGCGGCGGCCGCCGGGCTGGGGGCGCGCTCATGAGGATGCAGCAGGCAGAGCACTCGCAGCATGGTGGGCCGCGCCAGCATCGTGAAGGACAGGCCGGGCAGCATCACGCGGTGCGCCGCCAATGCCGGCAGCAGTGCCACGCCCAGACCTGCCTGTACCAGCGCCGCCTGCGAGGTGGTGCTGGATGCTTCGTAGAACGGGGCTGCCGCCTCGATGGGCAGATCGGCACGCGCGCGCAGCAGCGCCATGATGCCGGTTTCGTCGACCACGCCGACCAGCTTGCGCGTGGCCAGGCTGCGCCAGGACATGAAGCCGTCCTTGCCCGGGCGCAGCTCGGCGTCATCACTGCGGTACAGCACGCCGAAGCGGTCCTCGATGAGTGGTTCGAAGTGCAGGCCCGGCGCGTCGGCCCAGCGGCTGGTCAATCCGAAATCCACTTCGCCGGCGCTGACCTGGCGCTGGATGCGGCCGGAGTTGTCATCGCGCAGATAGAGGCGCACACCCGGGTAGCGCCCGGCATAGGTGGCCGCCGCCGGCGCAATGATCTCGGTGATGGCCGAGGGCGCCGCGGCCACGGCCACCCGGCCGCGCTGCATCGAACCGTAGCGGATCGCATCGTCGATGGCCCCGTCGAAATCGGCCAGCAGGCGCAGCACCCGTGGCAGGAAATCGTGTCCCAGCTGGGTCAGGAGCACCCGGCGGCTGGTGCGCTCGAACAAAGTGGCGCCGAGCGCCGTTTCCAGCTGCCTGACCAGCGTCGTGACCGACGACTGGGTCTGGAACAGGCGTTTGGCGGCGTGCGTGAAGCTGTTTTCCTGGGCCACGGCCACGAAAGCGTTGAGGTGTTTGAGCGTGACGTGCTTGGGCAGGCGATTCATTGCGAAATCCGATAGATGGATCAACTTAAACAATTTTCCCAGATTGGTCGCAGCGCCGATACTGCGCGCTTACCGCGCCGGAAGGTCTGGCGCGGCCAGCCTGAACACGATGAGCAATCCCTTGCCTGACACGACCGACCTTATTTTCCGTAATGCAGAACTGATCGATGGCAGCGGCAGCGAACGCCGCCGGGCCGACCTGGCGGTGCAGGGTGACCGCATCGTGGCGATCGGCGAGCTGGGCGGATTGCGGGCACGCCAGGAAATCGATGCCCGGGGCCAGGTGCTGGCTCCCGGATTTATCGACGTGCATGGCCACGACGATCTGATGTTCGTCGAGAAACCCGATCTGCGTTGGAAGACCAGCCAGGGCATTACTACGGTGATCGTGGGCAATTGCGGCGTGAGCGGCGCACCGGCACCGCGCCCGGGCAATACCGCAGCCGCCCTGGCGCTGCTGGGCGAGACCCCGCTGTTTGCAGGCATGGGGCCATTCCTGGCCGAGCTGGAGCGCCAGCGGCCCATGATCAATGTGGCCGCGCTGGTCGGGCATGCCAACCTGCGTCTGGCCTGCATGGACGATCCCTTGGCCACGCCGACCGACCAGGAGCAGGCGGCCATGGAAAGCCTGCTGGAGGAGTCGTTGCGAGCCGGCGCTGTGGGGTTCAGCACCGGGCTGGCCTATGAGCCGGGCGGGCGTGCCGAGATTGCCGAACTGCAGGGCCTGGCCCGCGTGGCGGCACGGCACCGTGCGCTGCATACCAGCCATATCCGCAACGAAGGCGATGCCGTCGAGCAGGCGGTGCGCGAGGTGCTGGAGATTGGCCGCGCCAGTGGCTGCGCCACGGTGCTGTCGCACCACAAATGCATGATGCCGGCTAATTGGGGCAAGAGCCGCGACACCCTGGCCGATATCGACCGGGCGCGCGCCGAAGGGCTGGAGGTCGGCCTGGACATGTACCCCTATCCGGGTAGCTCGACCATCCTGATTCCCGAGCGTGCCGAACTGATCGATCGTATCCGCGTGACCTGGTCGCAGCCGCATCCGGAGTGCAGCGGACGCGACCTGGACGAGATCGCCCGGGAGTGGGGCTGCGACAAGACCACGGCGGCGCGCCGCCTGTTGCCCGCCGGGGCCATCTATTTCGCCATGGACGAGGCCGAGGTGCAGCGTATTTTCCAGCATCCGGGCTGCATGGTCGGCTCCGATGGCCTGCCCAATGACGCCCATCCGCATCCGCGCCTGTGGGGCAGCTTCACGCGCGTGCTGGGTCGCTTCGTGCGCGAAGCCGGCCTGATGACACTGGAGGCGGCGATCGCACGCATGACCACCTTGCCCGCGCGTGTCTATGGCCTGGAGGATCGTGGCCGGCTTGGCGTGGGCGCCTATGCCGACCTGGTGTTATTCGATCCGGCCAGCGTGGCGGATCAGGCCACCTGGGAGCAGCCCACGCTGCCGTCGATCGGCATCGAGGGCGTCTGGGTCAATGGCGCCAGCGTATTCCCCGAGCCCGCTGCAGCCCGTCCGGGGCGGGTGCTGCGTTCGGTTTGAGCTGTTCTTTTCAATAATCCTGACAGGAGACAACAACCATGTTGCGCAAATCCCTTGCCGCCGTTGTCCTCAGTGCCGTGGCACTGAGCGTGCACGCCGCTTTCCCGGATCGCCCCATCACCCTCATCGTGCCGTTCCCGGCAGGCGGGCCCACCGACATCGTGGGCCGCGTGGCTGCCGCCAAGGCCGGCGAGATCCTCGGCCAGCAGGTGGTGGTCGAGAACCGTACCGGCGCTTCGGGCACCATCGGCATGAGTGCCACCGCACGTGCCAAGCCTGATGGCTACACCGTGGGCCTGGCGACCGTATCCACCCACGGCACCGCGCCACATCTGTTCCCGACGCTGAACTACGATCCGATCAAGGATTTCACGCCCATCAGCAACCTGGTGACCAGCCCCAACATCCTGGCCGTCAACCCGGCCTTTGAAGCCAAGGATCTGGCCGGCTTCGTGGAGCAGGTGCGCGCCAACCCCAACAAGTACGGGTATGCCAACGCGGGCGCCGGCGGCATCAATGACCTGGGCATGATCTGGTTCCTGCAACTGATCGGCGGCAAGATGGACAGCATTTCCTACCGGGGTTCGTCGCCGGCCCTGACGGATACCGTGTCGGGCGTGGTCCCGGTGATCTTCGATAACTTCCCGTCCTCGCTGGCCTACGTCAAGAGTGGTCACCTGCGTCCGCTGGCCATCACCGGCAGCGCGCGCAACGCCCGTCTGCCCGATGTGCCGACCTTCGCCGAGCAGGGGTACAAGGACTACGACGTGACGGCCTGGTATGGCGTGGTGGGCCCGGCGGGCCTGCCGCCGGAGATCCGCGACACGCTGGCCAAGGCCTTCATGGAGGCCGTGCGCGACCCTGCCACCGCGGCCAAGATGGAAGATGCGGGCGCTTTCGCGCTGGGCAATTCGCCGGCCGAATTCGCAGAGCAGATCCAGCGCGAACATGGTCGCTGGAAGACCGTGATCGAGCAGGGCGGCGTCAAGCTGCAGTAAGTGGCTGTGGCGGCATGTCGCCGTGACGCGTCCGTGTCAGTAGACGTCGCGGCGCAGCCGCCCATCGGCGCGCAGGGTTTGCAGACGCTGTGCGCCCAGGATCTCTTCGAGGGCCTGGTCTACGCCCTGGGCCATGCCCTGCAGGCTGCCGCAGAGTGCGATTACCGCCCCGGCGTCGATCCATTCATGCAGCAGGGCGGCCCGCTGGCGTAGCCGGTCCTGCACATAGCCCTGGCCCTGGCGCGAATAGACCAGGTCCAGTTCCGGCAGCAGTCCCTGGCGCTGCCAGTCCTGCAGTTCATCGCACAGCAGCGCATCGTGGTCGGCATGGCGTTCGCCGAAGACCAGCCAGTTGCGGCCGTGACCGAGCGCCGCACGGGCCTTGAGCCAGGCGCGCAGACCAGCCAGGCCCGTGCCGTTGCCGATCAGCACGAGCGGATAGTCGCCGGGAGGAAGGTGAAAGCCGGGGTTGCTGCGCAAGCGCAACGCCACCTTGCCATCGAGCGGGCAGCGTTCGGTCAGCCAGCCGCTGCCCACACCCAGCTCGCCGTGGGCATTGCGCTGCTGGCGCACCAGCAGCTGGACGCAGCCGTCGGCGGGCAGGGTCGCGATGGAGTAGTCACGTGGGGCTTGCAGGTCTTCCTGGGGGGCCGTGCGTGGCACGACCTCGGCGATGTCACCCGCCTGCCAGTGACCGGTCTCGTGACCCAGGGGCCGCAGCTCGATGAGATAGCAGGGGCCACCAACGCTGCCCGGGTTGAGCCGGCGGCGCGCGGCCAGGCGCCATTCCGTGTGGCCGGGCGCCTGCCAGTCTGCGGGCGAGGCGCCGGTGACGTCAGCCAGGGTTTGCTGCCAGCGCTGCAAGGCTGCGGGGGCGCTGCGATCGGCCTCGATACGTTCGGCCAATGGCTGCGCACCTTGCGTCCTCAGCCATTGGTCGAGCTGGCGGCCGAAACCGCAGAAGTGTTTATAGCTGCTGTCGCCCAGCGCCAGCAGCGCGTAGCGCAGACCGGCGAGCGCGATGGCCTCGGGCATCACCCGTTGCACGAAACGCGCCGCGCCGTCCGGGGCATCGCCTTCTCCCGACGTGCTGGCAATAAAGAGCGCCTGGGTGGCGCGAGCGAGCAGTGCGGGGTCGGCCTGATTGAGCGAGAGCGTCTGGGCCGGATGGCCGGCGGCCCGCAGGGCGTTGGCGCTCTGTTCGGCCAGCGCCAGCGCCTGTCCTGACTGGCTGGCATGGATCACCAGCCAGCCCGCCGGGTCCGCCACCGGCCGGTGGCGAGCGCGGGGCGG
>JAEWJD010000302.1 GCA_023386765.1 Pseudomonadota bacterium
CGCGCCCCCCCCCGGGGCCCCCCCGGGGGGGGGCCCCCCCCTGGCGGTGGCGGGCCTCGGCGGCCTCAGGCCGTGGTGGCCGTGGCGCGGGTCTTCCAGAGCGAGAACAGGATGCCGGCGGCGATCAGTCCGAAGGTGACCGACAAGGACAGGGTGGCCGGTACCTTGCCGAACAGGCCGTGCGCGAAGATCTTGCCACCGATGAAAACCAGCACCAGCGCCAGTGCATATTTCAGGTAATGGAAGCGGTGGATCAGTGCCGAGAGGGCGAAGTACAGCGCACGCAGGCCCAGGATGGCGAAGATGTTGCTGGTGTAGACGATGAAGGGGTCGGTGGTGATGGCAAAAATGGCTGGCACCGAATCCACGGCAAACAGCAGGTCCACGAACTCGATCAGCACCAGCGCCAGCAGCAAAGGTGTGGCATAGCGTAGCTTGCGCTGGGTCTTCGGATCGGTTTGCACCACCGTGAAGGCGCTGCCGTGCAGGCCGTCAGTCACGCGCAGGCGGCGGCGCAGGAACTTCAGGATGGCGTTGTTTTCGATATCGGGCGCGTCATCGACCATGCGCCACATCTTGATGCCGGTAAAGACCAGGAAGGCGCCGAACAGATACATCACCCAGCCGAACTCGCTCACCAGCGCCGTGCCCAGGCCGATCATGAGCGCCCGCAGGATGATCACCCCGAGAATGCCCCAGAACAGCACCCGGTGCTGGTAGCGGCGCGGGATGGCGAAGTAAGTGAAGATCAGCGCGATGACAAACACGTTGTCCATCGACAGCGACTTCTCGATCAGAAAGCCGGTGTAGTAGGCCAGGCTGCTTTCGGCGCCCATCTGCCACCAGATCCAGCCCCCGAAGGCCAGACCGGCGAGGATATAGCCGCCCGACAGCAGCAGGCTTTCCCGCACGCCGATCTCGCGTTCCTCGCGATGCAGCACGCCCAGGTCGAAGGCCAGCAAGGCCACGACGATGCCCAGAAACAGCAGCCAGCTCCACAGCGGCGTGCCAAGAAAATCCTGTAGGAAAAAGGGGATGAGGGTTTCCATGCCTTACCTCTTGTCTGACGAAGGAGGCATGATCGGGTCAGTCGGACGATCGACAAATCAGCGTGAAATTGAGTTAAGGTTCGAAAAAACCGAAGTCAAACGGCATGCTCAATTACCGTCATCTCTACTATTTCTGGGCCGTGGCCAAGGAGGGCGGGTTCGCGCGCGCCGCCGAACGCCTGGACATGGCCATCCAGACCATCAGCGCCCAGGTGCGCGAGCTCGAGCGCAGCCTCGGCCATCAGTTGCTCAAGCCTGCCGGGCGCGGCGTGGCGCTGACCGATGCCGGGCAGGCCGCCTTTGCACGGGCCGAAGAGATTTTCCAGATCGGCGAGCAGTTGGGCGAGGCTGTGCGCAGCGCCGCGACGCGGCCGGTCATGCGCCTGTCCATCGGGCTGTCGGACGGCATTTCCAAGCTGGCCGTGCACGCCTTGCTGGGCCCGGTGCTTGATACACCGGACCTGCGTCTGACTTGCCATGACGGCGAGGTCGGAGAACTGCTGGGCGAGCTGGCACGGCATCACCTGGATCTGGTGCTGACCGGGCAAAGCGCGCCACCCAATCCCAACCTGCGCTTGAGCAGCGAGCGGCTGGTGTCCGCGCCGGTGGATTGGTATGGGCCGGCGCGCTGGGTGCGGCGTGCCGATGTCCAGGCTTTTCCGCAGGCGCTGGCGCGCCTGCCGGTGCTGTTGCCTACCGGACACTCGGTGCTGCGCCAGCGCCTGGATCGCTGGTTCGAGGAGCAGGGCATCACGCCGCAGATCGTGGGCGAGTTCGAGGACAGTGCCTTGATGGCCGTGTTCGCGGCCCGGGGGTTGGGAGTGTTTCCGCTCAGCCGCATGGGCGGCGAGGATGTGCGGCTGCTCAATGGCTTGCGTCTGCTGGGCCGGGGCAGCGGCGTGCACGAGGAAATTCATGCGATTTGTAACCGGCGCGGCCAGAAACATCCGTTGGTGCAGCGCATTCTGGAGCAGGCCAAGGCTTCGGTTTTTTCTTAGCTTTTATCAGGGAGATTCTGATTTTTCGTGACGCTGGCGGGCACTATCCTTGCGGTTTGACTGTTGCGGAGCGCGCATGAAGAAACTCATCTGGTTGTCGTTCGTCATTCTGGCTGGCTTGTGGACGGCCGCCATCATGCTGGTGTTGCGGCTGAGTGATTGGCTCTTGGGGGTGGTCGCGCAGACGCGCCTGCCGGCCGATCTGCCTCAGGTGCCGGCCCTGCCGCAAGGCGTGCCGGTGCCGGACTGGGCGGCGGGCTGGGCCGACTCCGCCTGGCTGGTGCCGTTGCAGCAGGCGCTGATGGAGCTGGCGCGCCAGCTGAACTCCCTGTTGCCGATGGCAGGCGGCCTGTCGTCGGTCATTGCCGTGGCGGCCTGGATATTCTGGGGCCTGGTGATGGTGGCGCTGCTGGCCTTGGCCATCGGGTTGCACTGGCTGGCCGTGCAGCGCCAGGCGCAGGCCCCGCGGGCCTGAAACGCAAAACGGCCCGCCGGGGGCGGGCCGTTGCCGAAGGGATGCCGTCTTAGCTGCGGTGGTAGACCTCGGCTCCCTTCTTGACGAACTCGACCGCTTTCTCGGCCATGCCCTGCTTGAGCGCCTGCTGCTCGTTCAGGCCCTGGCTGGCCGCATAGTCACGGACGTCCTGGGTGATCTTCATGCTGCAGAAGTGCGGGCCGCACATCGAGCAGAAGTGCGCCACTTTCATCGAGTCCTTGGGCAGGGTCTCGTCGTGGAATTCGCGCGCGGTGTCCGGATCCAGGCCAAGGTTGAACTGGTCATCCCAGCGGAACTCGAAGCGTGCCTTGGACAGCGCGTTGTCGCGCACGGCGGCACCCGGGTGGCCCTTGGCCAGGTCAGCGGCATGGGCGGCGATCTTGTAGGTGATGATGCCGTCCTTGACGTCCTTTTTGTTGGGCAGGCCCAGGTGCTCCTTGGGCGTGACGTAGCACAGCATTGCCGTGCCATACCAGCCGATGAGCGCAGCGCCGATGCCCGAGGTGATGTGGTCGTAGCCCGGAGCGATGTCGGTGGTCAGCGGCCCCAGGGTGTAGAAGGGCGCCTCGTGGCAGTGCTCGAGCTGCAGATCCATGTTTTCCTTGATCATCTGCATCGGCACGTGGCCGGGGCCCTCGATCATGACCTGCACGTCGTGCTTCCAGGCAACCTGGGTCAGTTCGCCCAGCGTCTTGAGTTCGGCGAACTGGGCTTCGTCATTGGCGTCATAGGCCGAGCCCGGGCGCAGGCCGTCGCCCAGCGAGAAGCTGACGTCGTAGGCCTTCATGATTTCACAGATTTCCTCGAATCGTTCGTAGAGGAAGCTCTCCTTGTGGTGCGCCAGACACCACTTGGCCATGATCGAACCGCCACGCGAGACGATGCCCGTCATGCGGTCGGCCGTCATGGGGATGAAGGGCAGGCGCACGCCGGCATGGATGGTGAAATAGTCCACGCCCTGTTCAGCCTGCTCGATCAGGGTGTCGCGGAAGATTTCCCAGGTGAGCTCTTCCGCCTTGCCGTCGACCTTCTCCAGCGCCTGGTAGATGGGCACCGTGCCGATAGGCACCGGCGAGTTGCGGATGATCCACTCGCGGGTTTCGTGGATGTGCTTGCCGGTCGACAGGTCCATCACGGTGTCGCCGCCCCACCGGATGGCCCAGGTCATCTTCTCGACCTCTTCGCCGATGCCGGAGCTGACCGCCGAGTTGCCGATGTTGGCGTTGATCTTGACGAGGAAATTGCGGCCGATGATCATCGGTTCGATTTCCGGGTGGTTGATATTGGCCGGGATGATGGCGCGTCCGCGTGCGATTTCGTCGCGCACGAACTCAGGCGTGATGCTCTCGGGGATGGCGGCCCCGAACGACTGGCCGGGATGCTGGCGCAGCAGGCGGCGGGCCAGCTTCTCGCCTTCCGGGCCGCTGCTGCGCAGCGACTCGATGTACTGTTCGCGGCGCAGGTTTTCGCGGATCGCCACGTATTCCATTTCGGGCGTGACGATGCCGCGGCGCGCGTAGTGCATCTGCGTGACGTTGGCGCCGGCCTTGGCGCGGCGCGGCGGACGGCGCAGGTCAAAGCGCATGGCGGTCAGCTTGGGGTCTTCCAGGCGGCCCCGGCCGTACTCGCTGGTGGGGCCGTCCAGCAGCTCGACATCGCCACGCTCGTCGATCCAGGCACGGCGGACTTCAGGCAGGCCGCGACGGATGTCGATATGGGCTTGCGGGTCGGTGTAGGGGCCGCTGGTGTCGTAGACGGTCAGGGGAGGGTTCTGTTCGCCGCCGAACATGGTCGGGGTGTCGTGCTGTTCGATTTCGCGAAACGGCACGCGGATATCGGGGCGGGAACCAGTCTGGTAGATCTTGCGGGATTTGGGCAGCGGCGCGACGGCGGCGGCATCCACTTCGGCCGTTGCGGCCAGGAACTTCGGGTTGGCATTCATGGGAAAGCTCCAAGGAAACGATTTGGAGCCGAATCGGGATCTCCCTCCACCAGACGCACTGGCGGAAGGACGCTCCCAGCATCGGCATTATCCGTACTGGTACGAAGGGACTCTCTCAACACGCGCACCGTTTCGGCCGCGAGTACCCCTGCGTGAGCGGCAGTATAGGCCGTATTCCGTCCTTACATCTCGAATCAGTCAGGTGTTGTCAATTTGATCTGGCCCTGTAAACTTTTCCTGATCGCCGGGGCAGGTTCGCGGCGCTGATGCCAATTTCATAAGGAAACCACCATGCAAGTGACGATGCGAAAACTCATGCCGGCCGCCCTGGTCGCGGTGTTGGCGTTGGCTGGATGCGCGGCACCCAAGGGGGCGGACAGCACGACAAAGACGTCGGCTGAATCGGCTGCCGCCAGTACGCCGGCCGCCACCAAGCCTTCGGTGGAGTTCTACATTGCGACCAATGACGAAGCCCCGGGCATGACCGCCGTGCGCGTGAGCGACGGCACGCTGTACATGCAGCGCATGCCGGTGCTGACCCGTGCCGACCTGTCCGAAGCCCAGGCGATGGCCGATCCGCAGGGCCAGAACTACGTCGGCCTGCGCTTCACCGAAGCCGGCGCACGCAAGCTGGCCGAGGCCAGCTCGGCCAACATTGGCAAGCGCCTGGCGCTGGTGGTCGATAACGAACTGGTGGTCGCTCCCATGATCGCCGAACCGCTCAATCGCGGTGTGCTGGCTTTTGGCGTGCCGTCGGTGCAGGCCGCCACCTCGCTGGCGGCGCAGATCCGAGGCGAGTCTGCCCAGGCCCCGGCCGGCCAGCCGGCCAACTGAGACGGACGCTTCAGCCCGCATGAAAAACCCCGCCCTGGAGGCGGGGTTTTTCATGCCCGCTTGTCAATCCGGGGGCGGTTCGTCGGGTGGGGGTGGCGTGGCCAGCCAGTCGGCGCAGGCGCGCAGATAGGCCTGCAGCACACGCTCCAGAATAGCCCGCTCGCGGGCAGGCAATTGGGCAGGTGACAAGGCGGGCGATGCCGGTTCCTGCAGCAGGGAGGCGGCCTGCAGTTCGCGCGGGCCCTGCCCGCTGGCCAGCCATTCGACCCGCACATGGAGCACACGCGCCAGCCTGAGCATGGCGCGGCTGCTGCCGCAGCGACCGCTCTCGTAGCTGGCGATGGCGCTCTGTGAGAGGCCGGCCGCGCGTGCGAGAACGTGCTGGGTGTAACCCCGCAAAACACGGGCCTCTCTCAAACGGTCTGAAAAGGTGTTCACCCGATGATTGGAGCCTGGGCGCGGCTTACCTTGGTACTTAAATTAAGTACATAGGTAATCGGGCACGGTCAACCGGGCATGCGCCATCAGGGGCAGGCCAGGGGCGTTCAGCGGCTGCGGCGCGGGCGTGGGCGCTGGGCTGCGCCGGGTTCATTGCGGCAGGTCTCGATGAAGCTGCGCACCATGGTCTCCAGCAGTTTCAGGTCGCGCGCCGACAGCGCGGCGAGATGCTGCGGCAGGATTCCCCTGAAGGGCCAGTCGGATGGCGTTTGCGGCGGGGCGGGCTCCATCAGCATGGAGCCGTACTCCATCGGGCCGCGGCCCATCTCCAGCCAGTCCAGATTGACCTCCAGCGCCACGGCGAGTCGCCGTACTGAGCGGCTGCTGTGGCGTTGTCCGGTTTCGTAACTGCCGATGGCGCTTTGGGACAGGCCGCAGGCGCGCGCCAGATCCTGCTGGGTGTAACCCCGCAATACACGAGCCTGTCTCAATCGGTCTGAAA
>JAEWJD010000293.1 GCA_023386765.1 Pseudomonadota bacterium
GCCTTGGGGGGTTATGGAATTGCCGCGGGGCGTTGCGCGCGCCGCGCGCTCGGCACCGGCCGGATCGAGCGCCGCCATGATCTGGCGCAGCATGCTTGCCCGGATCTCGAAATTGTCGGCCCGGCCAGCCGTTTCCCAGCGGCCCTGCCCGCCGCGCGATGCCTGATGATGCAACACCAGGCGCTGCTTGTCGGGGAAAATGGCCTGGATCTCGGCGGCCCCGACCTGCCATTGCCAGGCGGGTGCCGCGGCCGCTGGCGCCAGCGCCAACACCAGCGGGCCCGGGATGGCCACCGTGAAACCGGCGCTTTCGGCCGTCAGGCCGGCCAGCCGGCCACGCCAGCCCTCCAGCCCGTTCTGTTCGCCCCAGCCGCCATCGAAGGCCAGCCGCACTTCGGCGGGCGCGCTCCCGAGCACCTTGGGCTGCGGCTTGGGCGAGGTATAGCGCGCCTGCACCGTGCCTTTATGATTGGCCACGCTGCCATCGACATCCAGCTTGAGCGCAGCCCCGCCGGGCAACTCCGGCCAGAAGGCCGCCAACTCGGGGGCCTGGGCGTCCAGCGCCAGCCGCATGCGCTCCTCGGCCTTGCCCTGCAGCTTGACGCGGTTCTTGCCCAGCGTGAGGTCCAGGTCGAGTTGCGGAACGCGCCAGCCTTCGGGCAGCCCCGGGGCCAAGGCCGCCGCGCCCGCCTGCTCCCGCAACTGCGCCTGCAGAGAACCCGCCAGCGCCTGCCCGTTCCAGCGTGTGTCGGGCAGGAAATCGAGGCGTGCATCAAGCGAGCGCAACTGGCTCAGTTCGGCCACCTGCGCCTCGATCCCCAGCTTGGCGCTGAGCACGGCTTGCGGCAAGCCTCCCCCCACCAGGCTGCGGACATCCAGGCGATCAGCCTGCACCTCGGCTTTCACGTGATCGGCCTGACCCGCCTGGGCGGCCGGGGTCCAGTCGACCGTGGCCTTCAGGCCGGTGCCGTCGTCGCGCTTGAGATCCAGTTGCGCATCGCGCAACGGAAAGGCTGCCAGCGGCACCAGCGCCGCCTGAGCGGTGAGCGCCAGCCCGCTGCCCGAGGCGTCCAACGCGATCTTGACGTCATCGAGCGAGCCCTCGGCGTTGAGCCTGAGCGAGACCGGGCAGAGCTGCTGCAAGGACTCCTGCCAGCGCGCGCGCGACTGCTGCGCCACGCTGTCGGCCGGCGCCTGCCCACCCAGGGCATCGGCCGCCTGGGCCTGGGCCTCGGGACGCGTCACCAGGTAGGCACCGACTTCGCCGGCCCGCGCCGCGCCTTCGTCGCGCTGACGCCCCGCCTGCAGCCGCTGTTGCTCGGCACACAGCAGGGAATCGGCCCTCGGTGCGGCGGCCTTGGCATCCAGACGGATTTTCATCGGCCACGGCGCGGCCAGCGTCTCCAGGTCGACCAGGCCGTTCAGCCGCAGGCGGGCCTGCTCGTGATCCACGCGCAGGCTTTCCAGCGCCAGGCGCGCGGGGCCTTCGCGCTGCACGTGCAGGCCCAGTGCGATATCGCGGAATGCCACGGGCAGCGCCTGCCCGCCCTGGGTCAGGATGAACTCGCCGACGGCCAGACGATCCAGGTCGAGAGAGACCGGCAAGGACAGCGACTGCGGCAAACCGCCTTCGTCCTGGGCTGCGGGCTCGCTGTCGCTGCCCGGCGGCAGATCCACTTCGAGACGGCCGGCGGTCAGGGCGCGCACATGGACACGCCGCTTGCCCAACACCCGCCATTGCACATCCAGCCAGAGATCATCGGCCTGCACGCGCGTATCGGCCACGGTCACATCGAGCCGCTGCACCTTCAGGCCGGTCAGTACCGCCCCTTCGATACCCGCGACCTGGCCGCCCATCCATTGCACAGCCGAGCCGACCAGCAGGCGGCTGCCGCTTTGCGAGGCGACCAGCCAGAAGACAAAGGAGGCCGCCAGCACGGCAAGCATCGCCAGCCCCGGCAACCACCACACCAGAATATGGCGCAACAGCGCGCGCAACCTCTTCAAAACGCGATCCCCAGCGAGAAATGTAGACGCAAGTCGCGCTCACGCTGGCCATAGGCCAGATCCAGGAACAACGGGCCGGCAGGCGTGCGTACGCGTGCGCCCAGGCCGTAACCCAGGGCGATGTCCATGGAATTGAAAGACTCTGCCGCATCGCCGGCATCGACGAAAAAGCCGATGCCCCAGCGCTCGTCGAAATAATGGTCGTACTCGATGCTGCCGACGGCCAGCGTGGGCGCGCCCACCGTGGCGCCATCCTGCTTCAGGCCGATGCTCTGGTAGCGATAGCCGCGGATCGAGCGCGCCCCGCCGGTGCGAAAGCCGAAATCATCGGGAACCCGCGTGCGGCTGTTGGACCACACCTTGCCCACCTCGGCGCGCACCGTCAGCACGTCAAGCTTGCCGATGGGCCACCACTTCTGGCCCCGCAGACGCATGCGCAGGTACGGATCGCCTTTGTCGAGCGTGACGCCCAGGCCGCCGCCCAGGGCGATCAGGTTGCCCTCGCGCGGATCATATTTGTTGTCCACGTCGCGCCGCAGCCAGTCGCCCGTGAGCGTGGCCGTGGGCAGATCGTAGGTGTCGCCGCGATCGATCTTGACGCGGTCGTGGGCCGCCAGCAGGCCCCAGCGGGTTTCATAGACCACGCGGCTGTCGCCGGCGCCCTGGCGCTCCTGGGAGCGCGTGAAACCCAGCGCATAGCGGGTGACGTCCAGGCCTTCGATATCGGTGTGCTGCGCCAGCAGACCGATGGCGTCGCGCCGGCCCTCTGAATCGGGCGGCAGGTTGATATCCAGGAAGGCGCGCTGACGCAGCCGGTCGGCCCCGAAGCCGGTTTCCATGATGACCGGCTGGCCGAACACCACGTTCTGGCGGTAGAGAGCCTCGAAACGAGCCCCGGCGGTGTCGTCCACGCCGATGGAAACCGCCGCCCGCTTGGGCGGTGCCTCGACCACGCGGACATCGACCGGCAGCGTCACCTCGCCGTCGGAGTCGAGCACAGACGGCGCGGCCGGCATCGCCCCCGAGACCCGGGCATCGCCGGCCGGCTGCACCGAGGCCAGGCCGCTGGAGCCGGGGGCCCGAGCCTGGCCGTCGGGCACCGGGGCCGGGGTCTGCGGTTTCTGCGGCGTGTTTTCCTGGGCGCCGGAGCGCCGCAAGGAGACGAAGGCGCCCCGGAAAAAAGCCGTCGACTGCAGCTCCTGCTGCCAGTTGTCGAGCTTATCCTGGTCATAGGGCGCGCCTTCGCTGTAACGCACATAGCGCGTGATGAGGCTTTCAGGCACGCGTTGCAGACCCTGGGTCTGCAACTGCCCCAGGCGCACCAGCGGACCGCTGTCGATCTCCACCAGGAGATCCACCTGGGCCGTTTCGGCATCGACCTCCGCCTGCGAATGGGTCATGGTGGCGAGCATGAAGTCGCGCGCCGAGACATCATTGAGCAGGTTGGACTTGGCCGAGCTCCATTCACTGTTGACGAAGGGGCGTCCGGCCTTCAGGCCCCAGTCTTCGCGCCATTGGGTCAGGCGCGCGGCGTATTCGGGGCGCAGCACCCGGCCGGCGAACTTGAGCGTGACCGAGCGCACCATGGCGCGCGGCCCGGGGTCGATGGCGATGTCCCAGGTGTCACCGCCCACGTCGGTGCCGGGCGCCAGCGTCACCACCGGCGAAAAATAGCCTTGCGTGGCCAGCGCCGCCACGGTGGCGTCGCGGGCGCGGCGCCGCAGGCGGGTCGTTTCACCGCCGTCCTGGTCATCGGCCAGGCGCGCGATCGCATCGACCGCATCGGTGATGGCGGTCAGCGACTGCGGCGTGACGCCGCCCGGGTCGATGATGATTTCTGGGCGCTCCGCACGCGCGGCCGTGGCCGCCCCCAGCAGAAGCAAGGTGATGGCCGCGATCCGACCCGCACGTAGGTTGCGCATAGACTCAGGACGACTGGACCACGACGGAAGGCATGCGCCCGGCCATGTCGCGCGGCAGGGAGGCGACCTGCGCCGCCAGCTTGCGCGCAATCGCGCGGTAAAGCCCCGCGGCCTCGCTGGCGGGATCGCTGACCACCGTCGGCGCGCCTGCGTCGGTCTGCTCGCGGATCGCCAGCGTCAGGGGCAGGCTGCCCAGCCAGGGAGCCTCGTACTGCTCTGCCATGCGTTTGCCCCCGCCTTCGCCAAAGATGTGCTCGGCGTGACCGCAGTTGGTGCAGACATGGATGGCCATGTTCTCGACCACGCCCAGGATGGGCACTTCGACCTTCTGGAACATGCGCAGCCCCTTGCGCGCGTCCAGCAGCGCGATGTCCTGCGGCGTGGTCACGATCACCGCGCCCACCACCGGGACCTTCTGCGACAGCGTGAGCGCCACGTCACCGGTACCCGGGGGCATGTCGATGATGAGGTAGTCCAGGTCGCGCCAGTTGGTCTGGCGCAACAGTTGCTCCAGGGCCTGGGTGACCATGGGGCCGCGCCAGATGGCCGGCGAATCCGGGTCGATCAGAAAACCGATGGAATTGGCCTGCACCCCGTGGCCCACCAGGGGCTCCATGGTTTTGTTGTCCAGGCTTTCCGGGCGGCCATCGATGCCCAGCATGGCCGGGATGCTGGGACCGTAGATGTCGGCATCCAGCACGCCCACGCTGGCACCTTCAGCGGCCAGCGCCAGGGCCAGGTTGACCGAGGTGGTGCTTTTGCCCACCCCGCCCTTGCCCGACCCCACGGCGATGATGTTGCGCACATTGGGCAGCGGCTTGAGGCCGCGCTGCACAGCGTGGGTCTGGACCCGCACCCCGACGGCAATCTCGGCCTCGGCCACGCCGGCGGCCGCGAGGGCATCGCGCGCCACGGCGGCCAGCCGCTGCTGCGCCTCGCGCCCGGGATACCCCTGCTCGATCAGCACATGCACCTTGCCATTTTCGATACGAATGTGACGATCTTTTACCGAGGCGCCAAGCGCCAATCCGGTTTCAGGATCATTCACGCCACGCAAAACACTGCGAATCTGGTCTATCGTTATACTCATGTCACTATGATAATCAGAGGCGGCCCGAGTGCTTCGCCCGCCGTTACCCCCAAGGATAGCGGAACCGGCGGAACCTTTTTGCCCTGTTTTGCATCCTATCTCCATGACCGACGCTCTCATTCGCTTTCTTCGCGCCATTCCCATCATTCTGCTGGGCTTGATCGGCATGTTCATGGCGCTGATCTTCATGGCCTCGACCGCGATCGCGCTTGGCATCCTGTACGTGGTCGCCAAGGTCCGCGGCAAGCCTTTCGGCGTGCGCGCCTACTGGAGCCAGCGCCAGGCGGCCCGTCCGGGCCCCTTTCGCGCGGCCGACCCGGCCGCCAGCTTCCCGCCGGCCGGCCGCGGCGACGTGATCGACGTCGAAGCCCGCGAGATCCGCTGATCTCCCTCCTGCCCGACGCCGCCGCGCCGGGCTGCATGCTGTTACCCTGATCGGGGCGGCGGCCGGGGGCCCGG
>JAEWJD010000305.1 GCA_023386765.1 Pseudomonadota bacterium
GCGCTATGCGCTGCTGCGCGCCGACGGCGCGGCGCTGCTGCCGGCCTCGCGCGCGCAGCAGCCCGACCCCGGCGCCCAGCCGGCCAGCAGCCAGGCCGTGCAGGCCATGCTGACGCACTGGGAACAAGCGCTGGTCGGGGTGGAATTCCTTGACCCGGCCCATCCCAAAAAGCTGATGCCGCGCATGCGCCACCTGTTCGGACGCGCCGAACTGACCCGCGACGAGATCGACATGATGCGTGGCGTCTGCACGGCCATGCTGGAAGTCGCCTCGCGGGCCGTACCGCGCAAAGGCAAATAGAAAACGGGCAGTCCCGCAAGGGAACTGCCCGTCTGGGCGCCGCGCTTGAGGCGTGGCGCCAGGGTGCGCGGGATCAGTCGACCCGTGCGCCCGAGGCCTTGACCACAGGGGCCCAGCCTTCGACTTCCGACTTGATGAAAGCGGCGAACTCGTCGGCCGTGGTCTTCTCGGCCACGGCGCCCAGGCTTTCATAGGCCTTGAGCACGTCCGGATTGTCCAGGCCCTTGACCATGGCGGCGTTCAGCGTCTGGATCACTTCGGGTGGCGTGCCGGCCGGCGCAATCAGGCCGAACCAGGACGACACGTCGAAGTTCTCGAAACCCGACTCCTTCATGGTGGGCACATCCGGTGCGCTGCTCGAACGATCCTTGGTGGTCACCGCCAGGGCGCGCAGCTTGCCCGACTGCACATGCGGCCAGGACGACGGCATGTTGTCGAACATGTACTGCACCTGGCCACCGATCAGGTCGGTCACAGCCGGTGCGCTACCCTTGTAGGGCACGTGCAGCACGTCGATGCCGGCGCTCTGCTTGAACAGTTCGCCTGCCATGTGGATGGAGGTGCCGCTACCCGAAGAGGCGAAAGCCAGCTTGCCGGGGTTGTCCTTGGCGTACTTGACCAGTTCCTGCACCGAATTGACCGGCACCTGCGGATTGATCACCAGCACGTTGGGAACCTTGGCGCCCAGGGCAACCGGCGTGAAGTCCTTCACCAGGTCGAAGTTGACGTTGCTGTAGAGCGTCTGGTTGATGGCGCTCGTCACTGCCACGAACAGCAGCGTGTAACCATCGGGTTTGGCGCGAGCCACGTAGTCGGTGGCGATATTGCTGCCGCCGCCCGGTTTGTTTTCGACAACGAAAGATTGGCCCAGCTGTGCGGTCAATTCCTTGGCCATCAGGCGAGCAATCACGTCGGTCGTGCCACCAGCGGAAAAACCGACAACGATCCGCACCGGTTTATCCGGGTAGGCGGCGTGAACCGTCGTCGCACTGAGAGCAAAGGCGCTGAGAGTAGCGGCGGCCAGGCCGGTCAAAGCACGGGCCACGCGGGGCTTTTTAGCCTCGGACATGCGTCTGTCTCCTATAGAACGTCCAGTTTGTGGACATAATAAGATCTGTTACCTATGGAATGATGCGCTATACACTCGGACTCGGGCAAGGTAGAGTCCACGGTACGGACACATACTAACCCTAGGACAAAATCTGGGTAGGTACAGATTTACCCGGATTATCAGAGACATACATGCAAGAGAGTGAGACCGCGGCAGCAGGGCCGCGCACCCTGAGACGGGGGCTGGCCGTGCTGGCTGCGCTGCGAGACCAGGGCAATCAGGGCCTGAGCGTGACGGACCTGGCCCGCCATACCGGCATACAACGCCCCACCATCTACCGCCTGCTGGCTGCCTTGCTGGAGGCGGGGCTCGTCTCCACCATCCAGGGCACCAAGAAATATCGCGCCGAGCTGGGCACTGAAACCGATATCGTTTCGCCCGACCCCCGCGTGCGGCAACTGCTGCCGGCGCTCAAACGCCTGGCCGACCGGACCGGCGACGCTGTCTTCCTGGTGGTGCGCGATGCCGATGACTCGGTCAGCCTGCATCGCGAGGTGGGCAGTTATCCGGTTCAGATTCTGGCGACCTATGCCGGCAAACGTCAGCCCTTGGGGGTGGGCTCCGGCGGCATGGCCATCCTGGCCGCCCTGCCCGATGAGATGGCCCAGGGCATCGTGATGCGCAATTCCAGCCTGCTGGATGAATACGGCGGCATGACCCCGCAGGAAATGCAGCGGCTGATCGTCAACACCCGGTCGCGCGGATACTCCGTAGTGGGCAACCATGCCGTACGCGGCGCGCTCGGCGTGGGCTGCGCCCTGCTCAATGCCCAAGGCCAACCCGTGCTGGCGGTCAGCGTGACGGCCATCATCGACCGCATGCCGGCCCAGCGGCAGCGGGAAATCGCCGGCTGGATCAAGGCCGAGCTGGCGCGCCTGAAGACCTGAGACGCAACGGGCCGCCCTGAGGCGGCCCGGCACAAGCATCGGCAAGCCCCTTCGGCTTACCTGGCCTGCGACGCCTCCTGCGGCGGCGCCTGGATCTCGCGCACCGGCACCGGGGCGCGGAAACCGGCCTCGGTCAGCTGCAGACGGATCTGCTGGAACAAGTTCCAGCGCACTTCCCAGTAGTCGGCCGCCTTGGTCCAGACTCGCACATTGACCACCGTACCGTTATCGCGGTACTCGATGGCACGCACCATCGGCGCCGGGTCCTTGGCCACGGATGCATGGTTCTGCACCAGGGCTTCCAGGCGGCGCATGGCATCCTGCAGATCATCGCCGTAGTGGATGATCACCGGAATATCGCAACGGCGATCGACGTTACGGCTGTAGTTGATGATGGTGGCACCCCATACCGTGCTGTTGGGCAGCGTGATGTGCACACCGTCGAACTGCACCAGACGGGTCAGGAAAAGCCCGACCTCGGCCACCGTACCTTCGTTGCCGGTGCTCAGGCTGACGTACTCGCCTGCACGCACAGGCCGCAGGACCAGCAACATGATGCCTGCGGCGATATTCTGCAGGGTGTTCTGCAGAGCCAGACCCACCGCCAGGCCGGCTGCGCCAAGCACGGCGATGAGGCTGGCGGTCTGCACCCCGAAACGGGCCAGCACCGCGATCACCGTAAAGATCCGCACCGTCCACACCACCGTGGCATAGGCCATCGGCACGATGGTCGGATCCACTCGGGGCGAGCGTTCGGCCGCGCGCCGCACCCAGCGGCCCAGCAACGCCGACAGCCACCAGCCGATGATCAGGATCAGCAAGGCCATCAACAGATTGATGCCCATGTCCAACAGGCGCGGCATGGCCTCGCTCATGCCATCGATTACTTCATTCATGGAAACTCCTGCCCAGTCCGTTCGAGGATGTGAAACAAACAGCACCGACTCTAGCAGAAGCCCTCGCTGCACCAAACTCAAATATTGTCAGGATAGCCGGCGGAAGTGGTTGTCCCAGGCCTGGCCGGAGCCGGCCTCGTGCAGGCTTTGCATGGGCTGTTGCGGCCCGGTTCGCACCATGTTTCCCAGCCCGCTGGACACGAGGAAGGCGCCTGGCCCGGCCGGCGCGACGCCACAACCATCTGCCAGCGACGTCGTTCCCAGCAACCGTCCGCTGGCTGCCTCCCAGTAGAGCACCTGCCCCCCCACGGGGCTGGACGTGGCAATGACCTCGCCACGGGCATCGGCAGCCACCGAGCCGACGTAGTTGCGCATGCCGCGCAGCGCCTCGGCGCTTCCCTCGAAAAGCTGTGCCTCCTGGCCCCGCCGGTGACGCCCGACCAATGCCGGCCGCTCGCTGGCCGGCCCCATGTGCTGGCAACCAAACCACACGGCGCCATCGGCGGCCAGCGCCAGATGGCGGATGGAGAGACGGTGCCAGGCCGGTGCCAGCTCGACGCGTTCCAGCAGGTCTCCGCTAGCGGCATCCAGATAGGCCAGCGAGGGGCGCATGCTGTCCAGGTTGAGTTCCAGCTTGCCGTAATCGGGATGCGTCAGAATGCCGCCGTTGGCCACGCACAGCGTCTTGCCATCGGGCATCAGGATGACCTCATGGGGTCCGATCCCGCCCGTGTCGAACTCGCCGATACGACGTGGCACGCCGCTGACATCGTAAATGCCCAGCACACCGCGCCCGGCTTCATAGTCGTTCTCGGTCGCCATCATCAACTGCCCGCCCGGCAGGTAGACGCCATGGCCGAAGAAATGCCGGCCCTCGGCAGCGGCGATCGCCTGCGGCGGCCGCCGGCCCTGCAGGTCCACGCTCAGGGCGAAAAAGCCGGGCTGGCGACCGAACACCGTCAGGCGCTGGCCATCCAGCGCAAAACTGTGCCCGCGGTCAGGCATGGTTTCGACCAGCCGGTCACGCCCATCCGCATCCAGCACCACCACTTCGTGGTGCGCGCCGCGCAGCCGGGCCGTCACGTAAAGGGCTTCGGCACCCGCCCCCAGCACCCGGGAAGGCACCATCAGGGCGGCGGCACCCAAGCCGAGAAAAGTGCGGCGATCAATCCCCATCGAGCGCATTGAATCCGATGGTGACCCCCAGCGCCGGGGCGATATCCTGATCCACCACATCCTTGGCGTTCTTGATGACCAGGGCCGCCAGGTTGAGCGCCGCACGCGGCGCCTCCTGCACGAAGGCCGTATCGACATCGGCCGGCACGCCGGCCACCAGCGTGGCGGCCTGCCGGAACTCGCTGTTGAGGGTGTCGTTGAGCGCCTGACTGCCCTCGGGCAAGGGATAGCGTCCGGCGTCATAGAACGCCTGCATGCCGCGCAGGCCGGCCGCCAGCATCGCCATACTCTGGCCGCTGCGCCAGAAAGCCGCCCGCTTTGGCCGGGCCGCCTCGGCACTCGCGCCCAGCACCGGCAGCAACTGCACATCGCGTGCGAACTGCAAGCCGGTGGACAAGGCCTTCATGGCTTCGGCCGCCACCTCCTGGGAACTGCGATACAGGTCATTGGCCGCAGCCGGCGCGGTGAACTGGCGTCCGAAGCCGCCCTGCTGGCTCCAGGCCGCCACCAGCTCGCCCGTCAGCCCGTTCACATTGCCCGCCACCGCAACCGCATAGTCACACGGGTAGGCCGCCGGTGTCGTGGCATGCAACAGCCCCGACTCGCCATACAGCACATACTCCAGCGCCGGCAGGCCCTGAACCGCCACGCTACGCTGCGCCAGCGCGCCCTCGGCCAGCAGCGCCGGATCGGCCGCCGTCAGCACGGCCTGCACCTGACGCGGCATGACCCCACGCGGATCCGGCCAGAAAGACAGGCGTTCGAAACGATTGCCCTGCACCAGGGGACCGAAACGCAGAAAGGCCACGCCTGCCCAGGCCTGCACCAGGTTCGCGAACGCCGCCTCGACGCGGGCGGGCGAGCCCTGCCCCTGCGTGCCGCACCATGCCTTGAGCTCACCCTGCATCTGACCGGCACGCTGCTGCAGCTCGGCGAAGGCCGGGCGCGCATAACCCTCGGCCAACCGCTGCCCGAGGTCCGGCGGCGCCTCTGCTCGCACACCCGTCACGGCCAGCAGGGCCGCGGCCAGCACAAGGGATGACTTCATAGGGACTCCAGGAAACGAATCAGGTCGGCCCTTTCGGCCGGCGACATGTTGACCACGCGATCGCGCGCGGCCTGCGCCTCGCCGCCATGCCACAGCACGGCTTCCAGCAGGCTGCGGGCGCGGCCATCATGCAGATAGGTGGCGTTCGGGTTGACCACCTTGGTCAGGCCGATGCCCCACAGAGGCGGCGTGCGCCACTCGCGCCCGTTGGCCTCGCCTTCGCCCACGCCGTCGGCCAGGCCCTCGCCCCTGTCATGCAGGAGCAGGTCGGTATAGGGCCAGATCAACTGGAACTGATGCTCGGGCTGTTTGGCATCGCGCCGCGTCACGTACTTGGGCACGTGACAGGCCACGCAATTGGCCTGGTAAAACAGCTTCTTGCCTTCGAGCACGCGGGCGTCATCGACGTCGCGGCGCTGCGGGACCGCCAGATTGGTCGAATAGATGGTCACGAAATCCATCAGGCGCGCCGGCACCTCGTGCTCGCCCAGATGCGGCTGCGCGCCATGCGGCAAATCGAAACAGGCCTTCTGGGCGGGCGTGCAGTCACCGTAATGGCTCGGAAAGAGCGGTGAGGACAGCCCCATGTCATTGGAAAACGCTGCGGCGCTCTGTTGTTCGACGCTGGGCTGACCCGCCTTCCAGTTGAAGCGCCCCAGCACCTTCTTGCCGCTGCGCAGATCCGTGACCCAGTTGGGTTTGCCGCTCACGTCATCGCCCTTGTCCTGGCGGGCGTTGGCGAGGATGTCATCTTCGTGGATGGCCTCCAGCAGGCCCAGCCCGATCATCGGCTGCGCCAGGCGGGGCGAGAACTGGGTGTCGGCCCGCATGGGGCCGTAGTTCAAGTCTTCGATGCGATAGCTGGGCTGCATCAGGGTAGCGCTCTCCCCGCCCGCCAGGGCGACCTTCAGCGGCGCATAGTCGACCACCAGCCGGCCCTCGCTGGGCAGGCCGGCGACCGCGAAGTTCTGCAACTGATGGCCATAGACCGGCTCGGGCAGGGCCGCCAGCTCGCCCGCCCGCAGGGCGCGCTTCTCCTCGTCGGTGGTGGGAGGCACCGACAGACGCAACAGCAGTGCGACCGCCTCGCTCTGCTCCAAGGGATCAAAACCCGGGGCCGTGCCGCGCCCGTCCTTGACGTGACAGGCCTGGCAAGAACGTGCATTGAAAAGCGGCCCCAGGCCATCGGAGGCCTGGGTGGACGACGGCGCCGACACCCAGTCCTTGCGGAACAGGCCATTGCCGACGAGAAACTCCTGGCGCCCTTCGAAGCTCATGTTCGCCGAGGGCTGCGAGAAAATATCTGCATTGATGAGCTTCTTGACGGTCGCCGCGCCGGCCTGCATGGTCTCGAACGCCTCGGGCGACGAGAAATCTGCCGTCGGCGCAGTGATCTTGCGCACCCGCTCGGTATCCTCAGCGCTCAGGTCACTGCGCGCTTGGGCGCCGGCCATCGCCAGCGCCCCGGACAGCATCAACAACCAAGGCTTCACTTGAATACCGCTTCCGGCTGATCCAGGCTGTCAGAGCCTTCGATTTCGATGTCGCCCAGCTCCAGCAGCGCAATCACGCGCTCCAGGCTGCGGGTCTGATCGATCAGGCGATCGATGGCGGCCTGCACCACGGCGTTGCCCTCGGCATTGCCTTCGGCAATCATCTGGTCGTAGGTCTCGATTTTGTCGGCACGGTCACGCATGACCTGCATGGCCGCCAGGGTGGCGTCCAGCTTGGCGCGCACCTCGGCATCCAGCTTGGGATCCTTTTCCTTGACCAGGTCCGACAGACTCGCGCCCTTGACCTGCGAGCCGTCGATACGGCGGTAGTCGCCCATGTAGACGTTGCGCATGCCGACCTGGTTGTAATAGTGCGAATTGTGCGTGTTGTCGGAGAAGCAGTCGTGCTCTTCTTCGGGGTCATGCAGCATCAGGCCCAGCTTCATGCGCTCGCCGGCCAGCTCGCCGTAGGAGAGGCTGCCCAGACCGGTCAGCATCGCCGTCAGGCCCGCCTTCGGATCTTCTTCGACCGATTTGCGCGCCTCGCCCGTGGCTTGCCACTGACCGGCCATTTCCTTCAGGTCATCGACCAGCAGTTGCGTGACCACCTTGAGATACTCGATGCGGCGCTCGCAATTGCCGCCGGTGCACTGCTTGGGATCAAAATCGGTATGCTGGCGGTTGCCGGCATGGCGCTCCTGCGGCGTGCCCACGCGGTCCGCGGGCGCCGGGCCCGAACCGTTCAGGTCCTGGCCCCACAGCAGAAACTCGATCGCGTGGTAGCCAGTGGCCACGTTGGCCTCATTGCCATCGGCTTCGTGCAGCACATCGCTCAGCAACTCGGCCGTGATCTTGCTGGCGTCGAGGGTTTTGCCCCCCACCGAGATCTTGGAGTTGGCGATGACGTTCACGGCATAGAAAGCGTTTTCGTCATTCTCGCTGCCATAGGAGGCATCAACGTAATCGATCAGGCCTTCATCCAGGGGCCAGGCATTCACCCGGCCTTCCCAGTCGTCGACGATGGCATTGCCGAAACGAAACGCCTCGGTCTGCTGATACGGAACGCGGGCATCCAGCCACGCCTGACGGGCAGCCTTGAGCGAGGCTTCGCTGGGCTTGGCAATCAGCGCATCGATGGCTTGCTGCAGCTTTTCGGCCGTCAGCAGCGAATCCTGGTAATTCGCCGCGGCGATATCCGAATACGTTTTGACGACAGCCTTGGGTTCTACCGCAGCCTGAGCCCCGCCGGCGGCGACGGCCGCTATCAAAAGCATGCCTTGCAGCAACTTGCGCATCCTACTCTCCCTATTCATGGGGCTCCCCAGCGGGGCCCGCAACGAGCCAAAAATTCAGGAATGCAAGTGTAAACAATTTTCGTTTGTGATTCAGTATATTGTCAGCTACAGACGCGGATTCGTCGGTTTACGATTGAATCCGCATAGGCATCGCCCTACACTCAGTCACGCTATTTTCCTGGAGACCTGGATCATGAAGCAGCGTGACATCGTCATCGTGGTCGGCAGCTTGCGCGCCGACTCGATCAACCGCCGCCTGGCGGGCGCCATCAAGAAATGCCTGCCGCCGCACTTCGCCGCGCACGACGCCGAATTGGATCTGCCGCTGTTCAATCAGGACGACGAGCACAGCCCCACGCCCGCTGTCAGCGCGTTCAAGCAGCAGGTGGCCCGTGCCGACGGCCTGATTTTCGTGACGCCCGAACACAACCGCTCCGTACCCGCTGCGCTCAAGAACGCGCTGGACTGGGGCAGCCGCCCCCCGGGGGAAAGTGTCTGGTCCGGCAAGCCCGCCGGCGTGCTCGGCACCTCGACCGGCGGGCCGGGCAGCGCCCTGGCGCAGCAGCACCTGCGCAACATCCTGGTCTGCCTGGGGGTGGACACGCTCAGCACGCCCGAAGTCTTCCTGCAGATGAAAGAAGGCCTGATCGATGCGCAATCGAATATCACTGATCCGCGCACCGAGGCCTTTCTGCAAAAATGGGTAGACCGCTACGTCGCCTGGGTGGAGCGCCTGGCTGCCTGATTCCGGGATGCACGGCTTATCCCCGCCTGGTGTGGACAAGCATGAGGACAGTTGCCGGGCAAGACGAAACAGTGGTTTCAAATCAATGACTTGAAACCTCTGATCATTTCTTGCCCAGGCACGACCTTTCGCCACGAAGTTGTCCCCGATTTTTGTGGATAAGACCCCGAAAATACGGGACAGTGCCAGGGAAAATTGTTTTTAATCATCGACTTGCAGTCGATCGTATGAAAAAGAAGCAGCCCCGGGTAAACCCTTGAGCCTGCCTGCTGGTCGGCAGCCGCCGTGTTTCATCCTGCTTGGGTTATCCCCGCCGAGTGTGGACAAAGCACTTGATAGCTCGGGAACAAGAAGAAAAAAACCAGCGATATCAATGCCTTGAAATTCATGCTCAAAAGTTGCCCGACAAGGCCTGTTCTGTTTTCCCCAGGGCAGCGCTGGGATTATCCCCGCCCGTTGTGGACAAGCACGGGGAAACCCTGCTGACAATAAAGAAAAAACCATCCATATCAAAGGCTTGCAATTCATGGGCAAATATTGCCCATTTTCTGCTGACTCACGGCGGATCAGGTCAGGCAAGGCGCGACGGCCCCGGCCATCGCCGCCTTCCCCGTCCGGCCACGGCCTGTGGATTTATCCCCGAAAAATGTGGACAAACCCTTGAATAGTCTGCGGGCAAGCGCAAATATCTTTTTCCTGGCAACGACTTGCAATGCCCGGGCAATCTTTGCCCAGACAGATTCCGGCGCCCCGCCCGGGGTTATCCCCGCCAAATGTGGATAAAAGCCGGGACAGCTTTCTGACAAGCAGAAAAATCTCTTATGAAACAGACAACTACAAGCGCTGCTCAGAGATTGCACAACGGCGCTCCGGGGCCTCCCGCCACTCAGGCAACCGTTTGGCGGGCTCCACGCGGTGCCGGGCGTACCACCGGACGATGTCGATGCACCCGCCGCGCCGTGGCCAGCAGGGCGAGCCCGCTCCCCAGGCATATGGCGTCAAAGGCCAGCAGCGCTGGGGCGCCCCGCGCCACGTCAGCGCGCGTGGCCAGATCCAGCACGGGAATCAGACCATAAAGCCCTGCGGCCAGCGTCAATTGCAGCACCCAGGCCGATCTGGGGCTGCGCATCAGGAAAGGCAGCAACAGGCAGGCCAGCCAGGCCAGAAAAAAGACCGTGAGCTCACCACCGACACGCCCGGCCAGCCCCGCGGGTAGCAGGCGATTGGCCCAGAAGTAGGCGGCGACCGCCACCATCAGGCCGGCGACGATGCCGATGTTCAGACGATCCACGACCTGGACATGGCGCGGGACCGCCCCGCCTGGCGGGCGACGCTTGAGCGGCCACATCACCAGCCCGGTAACAATCATGAGCGTGCCCAATGCACCCGCCAGGAAAAACAGCGCGCGCAGGCCGCCAGGCGCAAACCGGGCCCGGTGCAGGCTGCCCAGCGAGGTATCGATTCGGCTGATCACCGAGCCGGGGTCACGGCGCTGTTCGTCGAGCATGACCCCACTGGCCGGATCGAACCAAAGTTTGACGTCTCCCACCCCGCCGCTGCCGCTTTGCTGGGACAGGGCATCGTTGCGTGTGGGCAGGACCTCCAGCAACGCCTGCGGCCCGCCAGGATCCAGCAGGGTAAAGCGGCTGGCCGGCTGGCCCCAATGCTGTTCAGCCTGTGCCAGGATATGTGAGATAGGAAGGGCCGCAGCCGCCGTGGACACGCCGCTGGCCTGCACCTCGATGGCCGGGGCAGGCGCGCGCCGCCCGCCTTCATTCCAGGGAAGCAGCGTCGCAGCCAGCAACACCAGTCCCGAATAGGTGATCATCAGGTAGAAAGGCAGCGCCAGAACGGCGCTGGCATTATGACCATCCAGCCAGCTGCGCAAGGCCTTGCCTGGCCGAAAGGTGAAGAACTCGCGGAAGATCTTCTTGTGCGTGATGACACCGGACAGCAAGGCGACAAACATCGCCAGGGTCGCGATACCCACGATCCAGCGTGCAGTATCGCGCGACATGCCATACAGCTCGAAGTGCATGCGGTAGAGAAACTCGCCACCGGCGGTGGCGCGCGGCTCCAGCACGGCGCCGCTGCCGGCATCCAGCGTCAAGGTCTGCATGGCCCGGCGCGCCTGCGGCGCGGCCCCCTCGGCTTGCGGCCGGGGCCAGGCGATACGCAGGGTATTGCCACGATCGGTCGGCAGATAGACGGTCCAGCGCTCGGCGTCAGGCGCCACTTCGGCAAGCTTGCGCAAAGCCAGCCGGGCGCTGTCCGCCGAAGGCTGCGACATCGCCAGCTCAGGCTGCATCCAGGCGGTGATCTCCTGGCGGTAATAAGACAGCGTACCTGTCAGGAAAATAAGGAACATCAACCAGCCCAGCCACAGGCTGGACCAGGTGTGCAGCCAGGCCATGGCCTGGCGCAGGCCCTTGGGCTTCATGGCTGCCCTCCTGCCAGCAGGCCGACAGCGGCCAGCCCGCCACACAGACAGGCCAC
>JAEWJD010000306.1 GCA_023386765.1 Pseudomonadota bacterium
GCCCACGGCCGATGCGACATCACGATCGCCGACCGGGGTCCAGGCCTGGACCCGGCGCAGGCCACCCAGATCGGCCAGCGCTTCTGGCGCGGCGATCAAGGCCGCCGCGATAACAATGGGTCCGGGCTCGGCATTTCCATCGTGCAGGCGATTGCCCAGCGCTATGGCGGCGGCCTGTGCCTGCGACCACGCGACGGCGGCGGGCTACAGGCCACGCTGCAATTCCCCCTGAACCTTCCTTGACCCCACGGCCCCACAAGGCCCCTGACGCTTGCTGCCAACGCCATGCCAGAACTGCATTTCCGCTTCGCCACCCCTGCCGACGCTGCCCGCTGCCGCGAGATCGAAATCGCCGCCTACGAAGGCGACGAAGCCGCCAGCCTGGCCAAAATCACCACCCGCATCGAGCAGTATCCCGAAGGTTTCCTGATCATGGAGAAAGACGGAAAGGTGATCGGCTACATCAACAGCGGCTGCGCCCAGGCAGTGCGCATGTCCGATGACGCCTTCAAGGAACTGATCGGCCATGACCCGGCTGCGCCCAATGTCGTCATCATGTCGGTGGCCATCGCCCCGGAACACCAGGGCCGCGGCTACGCCGGGCCGCTGATGCGTGCCTTCATCAAACAGATGCAGGAGCGGGGCAAAGCCACCATCCACCTGATGTGCAAGGAGCGCCACATCCCCCTGTATGAGCACTTTGGCTACCACTACCAGAAGCCCTCTGCTTCCGGCCTGGGGGGTATGTCCTGGCACGAAATGCGCATGGACCTGTAGTCCGCAAGCCAAAAAAAGGCCGGGCCCTTGAAGGGCGCCCGACCCGGTTCGTGCGGCCCCGGCCTCAGCCTGCCTGCACGGGTTCGCCAGTCCACTCCGTGACGAAATCCTGGTAGTCGGGCCGGTTGGCAGGCGGCACCGCGCAGGCGGGCGTGCCGATGGCCAGATAGCCCATGAAGCGGTATTCAAGCGGATCCAGCCCCAGAATCTCCTGGACCTCTTCGACATAAGTGCCCAGACCGGTACTCCAGAACGCGCCGTATCCCAGCATATGGGTGGCGTTCAGGATATTCATCACGGCCGCGCCCGTGGCCAGCACCTGCTCCTGCTCGCGCACCTTGGAGCTGTGGTCGATCTTGGCCGCCAGGGCCAGGAAAAGAGGCACCCCGGCCATCCAGCTGCGCACGGCCTTTTCCTTCTCGGGCGTCATGCGCGGGTCACCGCTGCGCTTGACGGCATCGAGCGCCAGATCGGCGAAGCGGCCGATGGCCTCGCCCTGGATCTTTACGAAACGCCACGGACGCAGTGCGCCGTGATCCGGCGCGCTCATGGCGGCCTGCAGAATCTGGGCCAGTTCGTCGGCCTTGGGCGCCGGCGCGCGCAGCAGCTTCATGGAGCGGCGCGTATTGAGCGCATGAATAGCGGGATTGACAGCGTGTTCGGTCATGGCTTGCGAAACTCCAGCGGGCGCGGCAGTGGCGACGCCAGCGGCCCGATCGGGTGTTAATGAGAAAGGTTCTTATGATAGCGGCAGCTGCCACCCGGCCGCCCCATCCCCCGCCGGCAGGCAGGGACATTCGGCGCAATCAGCCCAGATGGGTATGGCGTTCCGGACGCTCTTCGACCTGCATCTGCGACAAGCCGTGCAAAATGCCGCAGTCATCGACATCGGGCCGCGCTTCGGCGCACTGGTGCCGCAACTGAGCCAATTGCTCCTTGAGCTGGGTCAGCTCGGCAATGCGCGCATCCACATGGGCAATGTGTTCGTCGAACAGTTCATTGATGCCCCCACAGCCGGCCCGATGATTGTCGGCCAGCCGCAAAATAGCGCGGATTTCGTCCTGGGTCATATCGAGCGCGCGGCAATTGCGTATCAGGCGCAAACGTTCCAGGTGGGCCGGCCCGTAGCTGCGGTAGTTGTTCATGCCGCGTTCGGGCGAGGCCAGCAGCCCCTCTTTCTCGTAGTAACGCACGGTTTCCACCGTCGTCCCGGCCGCCTTGGCAAGTTCTCCGATTTTCATGCCTGCTCCATTCCTGAGTTCCAACGCTTGACCTTATAGTAACTCCAGGGTGTGGAATACGCCTGAAATCACCGGCCAAGGCGCCGGGGAATGAAACAAGGACACAACCGATATGCCCAGCCCCTCCCGTTCGGCCGCGCCCGACGCCCGCAGCGACTGCGGCGGCCAGCAAGCAGGCTCGCCAGGCCAGGCGCACGCTCACGGCGCGGCCTGCCAATCCGGCCACCGTCATGAGGCCGGCCATCAGCACAGCCACGATCACGATCATGAGCACGATCACAGCCATGCACCGGCCTCAGAAGGCGGCGAATGCTGCGCTGCCCAGGCGTTCAGCGCGGCGCCGCTGCGCGCCAGCGAGCTTCAGGCCGGCCCCGGCCAGACGCTCACGCGCCTGCGCATCGGCCAGATGGACTGCCCGACCGAGGAAACCCTCATCCGCAAGAAACTCGGCGGCATGAACGAAGTCCGGGATCTGGACTTCAATCTGATGCAGCGCGTGCTCACGGTGGTTCACGATGACGGCACCCTTGACGGCGTGATGGCCGCCGTGCGCAGCCTGGACATGACACCCGAGCTCATCGAGGGTGACGCCGCGCCGGCGGCGGTACCCCAGGCCAAGCCTGCCTGGCGCATGCTGGCCGTGGGCGGTGTGCTGGCCGCGCTGTCGGAAGCCGCCCACTTTGCCGGCTGGCCCGTCTGGGTCACGGCGCTGTTCGCGCTGGGCGCCATTGCCGCCTGCGGCCTGAGCACCTACCGCAAGGGCTGGATCGCCGTGCGCAACGGCAACCTGAACATCAACGCCCTCATGAGCATCGCCGTCACCGGCGCGGTCTTCATCGGCCAGTGGCCCGAGGCGGCAATGGTGATGTTCCTCTTCAATGTGGCCGAGCTCATCGAGGCGCGCGCGCTGGACCGTGCCCGCAACGCCGTGCGCGGCCTGATGGACCTTGCGCCTCAGACCGCCCTGCGCCAGGACGCAAACGGCGACTGGATCGAGGTCCCTGCCGCGCAGCTGCGCGTGGGCGACAGTGTGCGGGTGCGCCCCGGCGAGCGGATCGCCGCCGATGGCGCGATCACCGAAGGCCAGTCGGCCATCGACCAATCCCCCATTACCGGCGAGAGCATGCCGGTCGAAAAGACGATTGGCGACGAGGTCTTCGCGGGTACGGTCAACACCTCGGGCAGCTTCGACTACCGGGTCACCGCCGGCGCGGGCAGCACCACGCTCGACCGCATCATCCACGCCGTGGAGCAGGCCCAGGGCGCACGCGCGCCGACCCAACGCTTCATCGACAGTTTCTCGCGCATCTACACGCCCACCATGGTCGTGATCGCTCTGCTGGTGGCCATCGTGCCGCCGCTGGTGGCGGGCCAGGCGTGGCTGGAGGCCATCTACCGCGCACTGGCGTTGCTGATCATCGCCTGCCCCTGCGCGCTGGTCATCTCCACCCCTGTAAGCGTGGTCAGCGGCCTGACGGCTGCCGCCCGCCGCGGCATCCTCATCAAGGGCGGGGTCTATCTGGAAAACGGCCGCAAGCTGCGCTGGCTGGCCCTGGACAAGACCGGTACCCTTACGCGTGGCAAACCGGTACAGACCGACCTTGAGGTGATCGAACCGCTCAATCTCGCCGGACAACCCAGCGCCCTGGTCCTGAGCAGCCTGGCCTCGCGTTCCGACCACCCCGTCTCGCGCGCACTGGCCCAGGCGGCCACTGGCACCCGATTCCTGGAGGTCAGCGACTTCCAGGCGTTGGCCGGGCGCGGCGTGTCAGGCCGCATCGGCGAGGAAACCTTCTACCTAGGCAACCGCCGTCTGATGCGCGAGTTGGGCGTACTCACCCCCGAGATCGAAACCCGTATCGATGCGTTCGAGACGGACGGCAAGACCGCCAACGCCCTGAGCGACGGTCAACGGGTGCTGGCCCTGGCCGCCGTGGCCGACACCCTCAAGCCGACCAGCGCCGCCGCCATCGCCGACCTGCACAAGCTGGGCGTCAAGACCCTCATGCTGACCGGCGACAACGCCCGCACGGCGCAGGCTGTGGCCCGAGAAGCCGGTATCGACGAAGCCCAGGGAGACTTGTTGCCGGAAGACAAGCTCACCCGCGTCGCCGCCAAACACGAGGCCGGCGATGGGATGGTGGGCATGGTAGGAGACGGCATCAACGACGCGCCGGCCCTGGCACGCGCTGACATCGGCTTTGCCATGGGCGCAGCCGGCACCGGCACCGCCATCGAAACCGCCGACGTTGCCCTGATGGACGACGACCTGCGCAAGATCGGCACCTTCCTGCGGCTGTCACGCGCCACCCATCGCATCCTGACGCAGAACATCACGCTCGCGCTCGGGATCAAGGCGATCTTCCTGGTGCTGGCGGTCAGTGGCGACGCCACGCTCTGGATGGCGGTCTTTGCCGACGTGGGCGCCAGCCTGCTGGTGGTGGCCAACGGCCTGCGGCTGCTGCGGGCGGGCCAGGAAAGCTAGCTCCCGCCTGACTGTCGTGCCCTGGCGGCCCGCCTTCGCCTTCAACGGCCGGGCGGGCCGCCACATTTTGTTGCGGCCGGAAAAATAATTTCATCACGATGCAGGCCGACCTCTCTACAGTGCGCCCGCGGCAGGCACAACCTGTCTGCCGCATCTGTCATACCAACAAAAGGAAAGAAAGAGGATATGAAGCCCATTCAACGCGCCCTGCTCCTGACCGCCCTGGCCGGCAGCCTGACCCTGGCCGGTTGCGCCAGCCTCAAGAACCTGGACACCAACAGCCTCATGAGCGCCGGCAGCGACGTGGCCAAGGCCAGCACGCTCTCGGACGCGGACATCATCCAGCTCTCGAACGCCGCCTGCAAGGAAAGCGACGCCGAGTCGAAGGTGGCCCCCGCCGGCAACAAGTACGCCAAACGCCTGAACAAGGTCATGGCCGGCTTCGGGAACATGAGCGTGAATGGCCAGAAGATCAACTACAAGGTCTACCAGACCGACGAGGTGAACGCCTGGGCGATGGGCAATGGCTGCGTGCGCGTCTACAGCGGCCTGATGGACATGATGAATGACGATGAACTGCGCGGCGTGATCGGCCACGAGATCGGCCACGTGGCCCTGGGCCACAGCAAAAAGGCCATGCAGACCGCCTATGCCGTGAGCGCCGCCCGCTCGGCCGCCGGCGCCACCGGCAATAGCGTGGTCAGCGCGCTGAACTCGTCGCAATTGGGTGACCTGACGGAAAAATTCATCAATGCCCAGTTCTCGCAGTCGCAGGAATCGGATGCCGACGACTACTCCTACGACCTGCTGAAGCAGAAGAAAATGAATACCAAGGGCCTGGTGACGGCCTTCCAGAAACTGGGCGAACTGGACGGGGGCGAAAGCAGCATGCTCAGCTCGCACCCCTCCTCGCCGTCGCGCGCGGCACATATCCAGCAGCGTATCGACAGCGGCAAGTAAGCAGGGTTTTATCTGATCCGAATGGCTTCGTGTCCCGGCACGAAGCCATTTTTGTTTCCTGACACGCCCGGCCCCCTACTTCGGAATGCGCTCCTCGGCCTGCTTCCCGGTATAGATGCACAGGGCGGAGTTGTAACTGTTATACGCAATCGCGTACCTGAAATCGCAGAAATAGGAAGGGTGCTTGGTTGCGATCGCATCGCCCGTCTGGCATTGCCCACCCAGGTTCTCGACCAGGGTATCGGCATTGGCACCCAGGCAGGCTTTACCCGTAGGCGCGGGCGGCGCCTCGCCACTGCAGGCCGTCAGGAACAGAGGGGCGAGTAGTGCCGCCAGCAGCAAACGTTTCACCGGAACATCCTTCAAAAAAACGTCATCCTAACAAAGCCGTCCGGCCCTCTGCTGTGGGCTATTTTCTGACAAATACTAAAGTTTGGACGTTTGCGGCCGATAACGAGTGAAAGCCTTCCCCGCCACCCTGCCCTGCATTGCAGCGGGCAAGCATTGGCGCCCTATCGCTCGTTACCTGCCACCTCCCATGTCCAAACTCAAGATTACCGGCCTTGCCGCCCGCCTGACCCTCGCCCTGGCAGGCGTCGGAGCCCTGTCTGCCGCCCATGCCGATCGCTTGATCATCCGCTTCGTGGGCCAGATCACCGAAGCCGCTTGCCAACCGCTGTCCAGCGGCAACGCCCGCGCAGCGACCCTGCAGTGCCGCTCGCCGATCGACCAGAGCCCGGAACTGTGGACCACGCCGCTGCGCGCCGGTGAAACCCAACTGACCACACGTGCCAAGCACAGCGTGCGCGAAGTCGCCCAGGACGGCAAGATCGTGGGCACGATGTTGACGGTGGAATACTTCTGAACCGGCAGCCACGCTGAAAACAGAACGGGCATGCAGCTTGGGCGGCATGCCCGTTTTGCATACCCCGCTCTGAGCCAGGGCCAGCGCTGATTCTCTCGATCACGGCTTGATGGGCCCGACAACGCGTCCCTCCGTCTGTCCGCAGAAACCGCGCGGCATTGCTTCTGCCCGTATCGCGGCCGTCGTGAAAAATGATGAGCGTGACGGCAAAACCGCGCCGCAGACCGGGCCTCGATGCCCGCTTCGGGAGAAGAAAGTCGTCAATGCCTACAATAGGCGCTCATATAAGGAGTGTCATGTTGGAATTTCAGCCCGGAGCACGGGCGTACTTGTTGACGATTCGCGCCCTGTCTACAGATGGGGATGGTAATGATGTATTTGTGGGAATGACGCTGAAAGAGTCGACCTGGTATCAGCAGTACCTGGACGAGTCCTTCTACGGTGACGCCGATCGCACTGACGGCTCACAGGAAAAGTACCTTTCCCTGCAAGACAAGCATGAAAGCGCTCGGTTGGCCGTCATCGCTGAGGAACTATCCTCTCAAGACCCGCTCACTCAGTAGCGCTCCCGGCATGCCGCCTATGCCGACCTGCCCCGTCGGGTCATTGAGCGAGTCCATCACCCGGTTCTCGCCGGCATAGCGGCGCGCCCACCTGCACAGGCCCACCAGGGTCGTGGCGCTGCCGCCTTCAATCTGCACCGAGGCATCAGAGCGAGTACCCAACGTGGGGCATGCAGCACGCCTGCAATACAGAGAAAACTGGCGATCACTGCCGATGGTGCGTATTTTCCTCTCACCCGAGAAAAGAATGCGCTAGACGAGAATTCTATATTTTTCCATCTCGCCATCGACCTACGCCTGGTTTCCGCATATCCAGCAAAAGCAAGGTGCCAGCGTCATAACACCCTTGTCAGAATCGTGAAGCCGCCCCGCATCCGAAGGCCGATTGATCCCGCCCGGTGCTGTCGCGATAGCAATTGCGACTGAGACATCGATCTGGCCGGCAGGTCTTTGGGGCACTTGGCGGGATCAGACTGGAAATCCACTCAGCCCAACAACTGGCGGCCCCGACTCATCCCCCGCGTGGGAGACGTAAGCCCTAAGCCGAGGCGGCCGTGTCTTCAATAGCAGTTTTGCACTTCAGCAAAGATCCGATATTTGCTAGTCGTAATATAAATCTTGCCGACCATTGGGTCGTAGACTATCCGCTTAGGGCCCCGTTCATTACTGTTCTTAGCATCTAAATCTGCGCTGTAAAAAGAGCCTCTTCCAAAGAGCGCATCGTTGGAAAAGGGATCACCGCCGATCATCGTCCTGGTCTTCCTGCTGTCACGGTAAACCCTCCAGTCGTTGCTGTTCGGCCAACCTCGACGTTTTGCAGTCTTGAGCAGGACGTACTCTTCTGGAAGTCGTCGGGCCGTTCTAATCGTCCGAACCGTATGTGCAGCCCACTTTATGTCTCTAATCTTCCCCGCACCTTTGGAAGACAACGCATCACTAACAGTCCGGATCTCGGCATCACAGCTGGGGCGCCATCGAGCCTGCGCGCTTCCCGCCATCATAAAAATAGCGATCGCTGTTGAAATCACTACTGTTGTTGTCTTCATTGTTCTAACTCCTGCAACCAGAAGCGATGAACTGTATCACCGATAGCTTTTTGAGGATTTCCAGCGCCCTCTTCTGCTTGACGTAGCACCTTAACCTCTGCCGGGTCAGTGCGAAGGGCCATCAAGATAGGCAATCGACGGTGCCAAACGGTCTTTGGAAGGGGCTGGGAGAACAGATGGAAGAGAAGCGAATGGAACAGATCGCACTCAATGACGAGTCCCAAACCGCCAGCCAGCGCCCCGCCAGTTCGAGACTACCTCTACCGCAACGGCAGGCGCCATGAGGACGTTCCACTGGCGCTCTCTGAGGCCATCCGCGCCGGTGAGATCGCCTAACCCCTTCTTGAAAGAAGGCGGCTCTTTCTACACCCCGGAGCGCCGGGAATGCGCTGAATGCCTTTGTGGCGGTACCTGAGTGCCAACCCATCACCTGACAGCCCCGGCTCATCCCTCGCGTGCGGGGGAGCTAAAGCAGCGACACAAAGCAAAAGGGCCGACCCGGTCCCCCCAGGTCAGCCCAATCGCCGGCGTCAGCCGAATCGAATGTGATCGCTTAGATCACTTCGATTTTCGTAGCGCAAGGTCCTTTGGGACCCATGCCTTCCACGAAAGAGACACGTTGGTTCTCTTCAAGCGACTTGAAGCCGCCGCCAACGATCTCGGAGAAGTGAGCGAAGAGGTCTTTACCACCAGACTCCGGGGCGATAAAGCCGAAGCCCTTTTCGTTGTTAAACCACTTCACTACACCAGTTTCAGTTTTCAATGTTCGTCCTAGTTCAAGAGGGAAACTCCCCTCTGCCAACACTATGGACTGCACGCAAGGTTAAAGATAGCACTGTTACCAAATAGCACCTCTCCCCGCTATATGGGAGGGCCATCACCTAAGCGGCGGCGTTGAAGGAAACGCGAAGCTGTAGCAGTGGCAGGTAGGCCAAAAATGCCGAATGAAGCCGCTGGAGCGGGTGTCGGGCCCGGTCCGCCTATGTGATGGAGAGCAGGAAACCGGCAGGCACCGGCTCTTGTAATCCGGCGAGCCAAGACAAATGGGGGTTACCGTTCAAGCTCAGCAAGTCCCATCCACGTCGGCGCCGAGGCTGCTGTATCGGTTGCGAGAGGCCGAACAAGCCATGGGGCTGTCCCGCAACATGATCTACCGCCCGGCCAGGCAGGGCGAGCTCGAACCGGTCAAGATCGCGGACGCCACACGCATTACCTCGGAAAGCGTCCAGGCCGCAGATCGAATGCGGCAAACGGAAGAAGGCAGCATGACCGGGTATCATCTGGGCTTATCGGTGGTGGCAGTGCCTACCACGCCCAAGGTGAGTAGCCAGATGAGCAGCCAGCAGCAACTCGCCACTGGAACAACCCATAAAACACCAATAAATCCAAGACATAATAGATTCATGCAATTAGCCACCTGGAACGTCAACTCCCTCAATGTCCGCCTGCCGCAGGTGCTCGACTGGCTCGCCGCCAACCCGGTTGATGCCTTGTGCCTGCAGGAGCTCAAGCTGAGTGATGACAAGTTCCCGCTGCAGGCTTTCACCGATATCGGGTATCACGCCGCCTGGGCTGGCCAGAAAACCTATAACGGCGTGGCCATTCTGTCGCGCGAACCGGGGTTTGCCTTGCAACGCAATATCCCCGGCTATGAAGATCCGCAACAACGCGTGATCGCGGTGACCCTGCCCAGCCCGGCCGGGGACGTGCGCGTCATCTGCGCCTATTGCCCCAATGGGCAAAGCCTGGACAGCGACAAGTACACCTACAAGCTGGAATGGTTCGCTGCGCTGCGCGACTGGCTCAAGGAAGAGTTGCAGACGTATCCGCGCCTGGCCATTCTGGGCGACTACAACGTCGCGCCGGCCGATATCGACGTGCACAACCCGGAAAAATGGGAAGGCCTGGTCCATGTCTCGGAGCCGGAGCGGGCCGCCTGGCGCGCCTTGCTCGATCTCGGCCTGAATGATGTTTTCCGCGATTTCGAGCAACCCGAGAAGGCATTCAGCTGGTGGGACTACCGCCAGTTCGCCTTCCGCCGCAATGCCGGGCTGCGCATCGACCATATTCTCCTGTCGCAAGACCTGAAGCAGGCCTGCACGGCCTGCGTCATCGACAAGGGGCCGCGCGGCAATCCGCAGCCTTCGGATCACACCCCGGTCATCGCCACGCTGAACTGGGGCTAGGCCGGCATGCCCGGGGCCGCCTCGCCCCGGAACACCGGCAACTGACTCGCAATCTGGCGCATGACTTCCAGGGCTGCATCGGACAGTGGCCGCCCCACCCTCACCAGCATCTGGCATTGGGTCGCCGCCAGCACCGGATGGGCCAGCGCCCGCCTGACCAGCTCACCCGCCGCCAGTTCGCGATGCGCCCCCAGCGCCGGCATCAGCGTCACCCCGGCGCCACTGACCACGTATTGCTTAAGTACGCGCAAGGAGTTGGTGGTCAGGCTGGGCGTGAGATGAATGCGTTCAGTCAGCTCGACGATGTCGATGATGCGACGCAAGCCATAGGGCGCCGACATCAAGGCATAGGGATAGGCCAGCATCTCCTGCAACGTAAGCGGGCCTTGCCCGGCTCCCAGAGGATGATCCGGTGCTGCCAGCAACTGTACCGGATGCACCGCCGCCAGGCGGCAGCGCACGCGCGGGTCAACCGGCGGATTGAAGGCCAGCCCCAGGTGGGCGGCATCGCTGGCCACGCTTTCGACCACTTCGTTGACCGAAGCGGTATGCACGTCCAACTGGATCTGCGGGTGCCGATGGCAGAACGGCCCGATAACCTGATCCATCAGGCTGTCGATGAAACCCTCGCTGATGACCAGTTTCACCTGCCCGCTGCGCATGCCGCGCAAGGCTTCCAGCCTCGCTGACAGGTGTTCATGCTGGGCCTGGCAACCCTGGTGATAATCGAGCAGCAGCTGGGCGGCTTCGGTCGGCACGACCCCGCGCCCGCGCCGCTCGAACAACGTCACGCCCAGCTCCTGCTCCAGCAGGCGGACCTGCCTGCTGATGACCGAGGCGGCGGTATCGAGCTTGTCGGCGGCGGCCCGCACCGAGCCACAACGCACGACTTCGTAGAAATAGCGCAGCCGCGCCTGATTGATATCCTGCATCCTCACTCCGGGCACAGCTTGGGTTAATCGTTGCCCTTAGGGCAACGGTACTGTAGCAGTCGTGTTCTTGTTCGTCATCGCCTCGCTGCCAATAATGGCGTCCTGCCCTCATGGCAGCACGGCCCGCCAGAGACGGGCCGGCCAACTTGATTACCCACGCTGATGGGCAACCGGGCGCCCTGCCGCCCCTGGAGACACTGACCGATGGCCACCCCGATTGACGGCGTACCGGATCCACGCCTGAAACCCCTTTACGACAAGATCACCTGGCGCCTGCTGCCCTTTCTGCTGCTGTGCTATGTCTTTGCCTATCTGGACCGGGTGAACATCGGTTTCGCCAAGCTGCAGATGCAGGCCGACATCGGCCTTTCCGATGCCGCCTACGGCCTGGGCGCGGGTATTTTCTTTCTGGGTTATGTGCTGTTTGAGGTGCCCAGCAATCTGCTGCTCAATCGCATCGGTGCACGGCGCACCATCAGCCGCATCATGGTGCTGTGGGGGCTGACCTCCGCCGCCATGCTGTTTGCGCGCGACGAATACACGTTCTATGCCCTGCGTTTCATGCTGGGCGTGTTCGAGGCGGGCTTTGCGCCCGGCATGATTTTCTATTTGACGTACTGGTACTCCCAGTCCCGCATGGCCGGCGTCATGGCCGTGGTCATGCTGGCAGGCCCCATCGGCGGAATGTTCGGCGGCCCCGTTTCGACCTGGATCATGAGCGCTTTCAACGGTGACCATGGCCTGGCCGGCTGGCAATGGATGTTCTTGCTGGAAGGCCTGCCTTGCGTGCTGCTCGGCGTGATCGCTTTTTTCACCATGACCGATCGGCCCGAACAGGCCAAGTGGCTCAATGCCGAAGAGAAGGCGCTGCTGGCCAGCGACCTCAATCGCCGTGGTGAAGCGGCCGGCGCTCAGTCGTTTCGCGCCGTGTTGCGCAACCCGACCGTCTACCGCCTGGCAGCCACCTACTTCTGCCTGATTTGCGGCATCTACGCCGTCAGCTTCTGGCTGCCCACGCTGCTCAAGCTCACCGGCATCACCGATTTGCGCGCCATCGGCTGGTACTCTGCCCCGCCCTACCTGGTGGCCATGATCGCCATGATCGGTTTTGCACGCAGCTCGGACCGCAACAAGGAAAGGCGCTGGCATACCGTTGTGCCAGCCTTGCTGGCGGGCCTGGCGCTGTGCCTGGCCACCGCCATGGTGAGCGATTTCTGGCCGGCGTTGATCGCCATCACCCTCGCCACCGCGCTCATGTGGGCCTCCTATACCGTGTTCTGGGCGATTCCGTCGCAGGTGCTGCGCGGCGAAGCCGCCGCCGGCGGCATCGCACTCATCAACAGCATCGGGTTGCTCGGCGGTTTCCTGAGCCCTTCGCTCATCGGCTGGTCGCAGAAAATGACCGGTTCGCTGGCCAGCGGCCTGTATCTCATTGCCGGCCTGCTGATCGTCGGCGGACTGCTGCTCATCACCACCCGTCTGCCGCGTCCCGGCCAGAACGCCTGATCTCGACAAGGAGCCCCGCATGCATATTCTGATTGCCGGTTTCCAGCATGAAACCAACACCTTCGCCCCGTCCAAAGCCGGCTATGACAACTTTCTGCGCGGCGAGGGCTTCCCGGCTCTGGTGCGCGGCGACGACGTGCTGGCCCTGCGCGAGGTCAACATCCCGGCCGGCGGTTTTATCAACGCTGCCCTGGCCGATGGCCACCGCTTGCGGCCGGTCATTTGGGCGGGTGCCAGCCCCTCGGCGCATGTCACCCGCGACGCCTTCGAGCGCATCACCGGCGAGATCGTCGCGGCCGCCCGCGAAGGCGGCTACGACGCCGTCTACCTGGACCTGCATGGCGCCATGGTCACGGAAGACCATGACGACGGCGAAGGTGAGATCCTGCGCCGGGTCCGTGCCGTGGTGGGCCCCGATACGCCCATCGTCGCGAGTCTGGACTTGCATGCCAACGTCACCGCCGCCATGCTGGAGAATGCCTGCGCACTGGTCGCTTTCCGCACGTATCCGCACGTGGACATGGCTGATATCGGCGAGCGCGCCTATGCGCTGCTGCAGGCTCGCATCGCAGCAGGCCCGGACTGGCACACCGCCACGCGCCGCCTGCCGTTCCTCATCCCGATCAACGGCATGTGCACCCTGTTGCAGCCGGCACAGGGCGTCTACGCCCACCTGGCGCGCCTGGAGGCCACCACGAACGGCCTGGCCAGCCTGTCCTACGCTCCGGGCTTTCCGGCTGCCGACTTCCCCGAGTGTGGCCCGGTCGTCTGGGCGCATGGCAGCGACCGCGATGCGGTGGAAGGCGCCGTCCGCGCGCAGACCGAGCTCGTGGCAGCCCTGGAAGCGGACTGGTCGCCGGATTTTCTGGCGCCTGATGAGGCCATCCGGCAGGCGCAGCAACTCGCCCAGGATGCAAGCCGCCCGGTCATCATCGCCGACACCCAGGACAACCCCGGCGCCGGCGGCGATGCGAACACCACCGGCCTGCTGCGCGCCCTGATCCAAGCCGATGCCCAGCATGCCGCCATCGGCCTCATGTGCGACCCTGCCGCCGTGGCCCTCGCCCTGGCTGCCGGCCTCGGCAACACGGTGAACCTGAGCATCGGCGGTCAGTCAGGCGTGCCCGGTGACCACCCCTATCAGGGCGAATTCCTCGTCGAGTGCATCTCCGATGGCAAGACACGCTATGCCGGCCCCATGATGCACGGCATGGATGCCGACGTCGGCCCCACCGTCCGCCTGCGCCATCGCGGCGTGAGCGTCATCGTCAGCAGCAACAAAGCCCAGACCCTCGATCGCAAACTCATCCGCCTGGGCGGCATCGACCCCGAAGACCACGCCATCCAGGTCGTCAAAAGCTCGGTGCATTTCCGGGCCGATTTCCAGCCCATCGCCCAGGCGGTGCTCATCGCCAAAGCCCCTGGCCCCATGCAGGCCGATCCCGCCGACCTGCCCTGGACCCGCCTCGCCCCCGGCATCCGTATCCGTCCCCAGGGCCCGGCCTTCATTCCGCCGGCCCTCCCCTGAGCTGCCCCGCCGGGTTCCATGAGCACCCGGCCACAAGCCTGGCCGCGCGCTGCCACGCCTGCGCGCGGCTACCCAAGCAAAAAAAAACGGTGTATAGTTTTGGACTTCTGATTTGGGGCGGTAGCTCAGCTGGGAGAGCGTCGCGTTCGCAATGCGAAGGTCGGGAGTTCGATCCTCCTCCGCTCCACCAAAATTCCAGACGGGAAAGCCTTGGAACACATTGTGTTTCCAAGGCTTTTTTTTTCTACAGGCTTGATTTCATTGGCTTGGTGGCTCGTGCTGACACCATCGCGCGGCGCTTGACCGGCGGTTTTCGGTGGCTGATAAAAAATAGGCCCGGTGAGCCGCTCGTCTTTTTGCCACATCACCGATGGCGGATCACCGGGAGGTGATGACGAAAGCTCAAAAGCCTCCACACCCGGATGACAAGAAAGGTGAAGCCAAGAGGCAGGGAACGGGGCAGGACCAGTCTGGCATTCGATAGAGACCCGCATCAGTGTTGGCGTGCTTGAGACGGCGCTTCACCGCCCTGCGCATGAAAAAGCCTTGGGCGCGAGATACGTCCAAGGCTTTTGTTTTGCCAGCACGGTGATCTATTTGCACATCGAGTCCAGCACTTCCTGATTTTTTTGCACGTCCTGCGCTTTGGCGTAGCTTTCGATCAGCAGCTGGTAGGCGGGGAAAATCTGGGTGTAGGCCTGGGCCCAGGCGGCGGCGTCATCGCGGTTCCAGGTGCGTTGCAGCTCGGAGGCGACGGCGGCGGTGTCCATGGGGACGACGCCAGCCTGTACCACGCGGGCCAGCGTGATTTCCTGGGCCATTTTGCTGTATGTCCCCGAGGCGTCGATCACGGCGAAGACCTGATAACCGTCATGCACGGCACTGATGGCGGGGAATGCCATGCATACGCTGGTGATGGTGCCCGCGATGATGAGCTGTTTCCTGCCGGTGGCTTTGACGGCGGCGACGAACTCGGGATTGTCCCAGGCGTTGATTTCACCTTTGCGGGCAACATATTGAGCGTGGGGCGCGTTCTGGTGGATTTCCGGAATCAAGGGGCCGTTGGGGCCTTGCGGCACCGAGGCGGTGGTGATGACCGGGATGTTGGCCAGGCTGGCCAGGGTGGCGAGGGCCGCGGCGCGCTGGCGCAGTTCGGGCATCGGCATGTCGCCCACGGTCTGGAACAGGCCACTCTGGTGATCGATCAGCAGCATCACGGCATTGGCCGGATCAATGACAGGTTTCTGATTGTGGAAATTGGCAGGCGTACTCATGGCATGGGCTCCTGGTTGGATAAGGATGTCGCCGGAGATGGCCTGCAAAGTATCGATCTGGGACGATGTGCTGCCTAGGTAGCAGAATTCACCATCAGTGTCCCAAATAAAGAACGAAGACGTGAGATGGCTGTGGGCCGGCGGCGGCCTTGGCAAGCCGCGGCCGCTCCAAGCGCCCTCCTCAGAAGGACACCAGGCGCCCCGGATTGACGGCATTGACCATGCCCATGGCCGCCTTGACCAGCGGGATCGCCATGGCCGAGAGCTGGCGCCCCAGCGGGATCTGGCGGTGTCCGATGCCGGCCAGCACGGCGAAGTCGTCGTTGCGGCCGGTGACGTCATCACCGATGGCCTTGCCGATACGCACGGTTTGCGCCACGCCGTGCCCGCTCCAGCCATGCACCATATAGATGGGTGCGTCGTCGTCGGTTTTACGGCAGTCGGTGGCGCCGTTGAGGGTGAAGTCGCTGATGCCACTCCAGGAGAATTCCAGCTGCGCCGGCGCCAGTTGCGGGAAAACGGCCTGGATCCGACTGCCCAGGTAGTCGTTGATGCGGTCCGGCGACCAACTGCTGCCCGTGCCCTGCCCGCCGAACAGCAAGCGATTGCGCGGCACGGCGCGGTAGTAGTCGATCTGGAACTGAGTGTCGTAGACAGCCATGTCAGAGGGCAGCAGTTCCGCCGTGTCGATATCCAGCGGCGCGGTGACGCCTACGTAGGTATAGAACGGGACGGTAGTGTGTTTGTCATGTGACAGAAAGCGAAAAGAAGTGTGATGCACGGCCAGTACCAACGCCTTGCGGGCAGTAATGAGGCCGTTGGCCGTCACGGCCTGGGCGCCTTGCGGGCCTTGTGCGATCTCCAGCACTTCGGTGTCTTCGTGCACGGTGCCGCCGTATTGCAGCAGGCCATGGACAAGGCCGCGCAGCAGCGCCAACGGGTGCAGCTGGCCGCCCAGATGGTCGATCGCCGCGCCATGATAGAGGGTCGATCGGATGTGCTGTTCGAGCTCGTAGGCTCCCGCAATCTCAACCGTGCCGTCACCCAGGTGGCGGCGCGCATCGACGCCTTCGACCAGGGCGCTCATGTGACCGGGATGCACGGCCGCGGTGAGGTGGCCGCGGCGGCGGTCGAAATCCAGGCCGTGGCGTGCCGCGATGTCATCGATGAGTTCCATGGCCTCCACCGAGGCCATACGCCACAGGCGCTTGGCCTCAGGCAGCGGCAGGTTGGCGATCATGTCGGCCGCCTCCCAGCGCGCCAGGCCCGGCGTGAGCTGGCCGCCATTGCGGCCCGAGGCCGCCGAGCCAATGCTGTCTTTTTCCACCAGCACCACGTCCAGGCCGGCCTGGGCCAGGTGCAGCGCCGTCGATGCGCCAAGCAGGCCGCCGCCCACGACCAGTACGTCACACTGGCGATCATCGGTCAGCGGCGTGAAACGCGGCCAGGGCGCTAGCGAGGCTTCGTAATAGGTCGCGGGCGCCGAGTCCTGACGGGCAGCTTGCCAGTTCCAGAGGCGGTGGTCGAGTTTAAGTCGGGTTGCTGTATTGCCGGCGTCTTCCAGTAAGGCGGGTTTATATACGTCCATGATGAATGGGTGTCCTGTGTCTTTGCCCCAGGGCGCGAGCCGCTGCGGCGAGGCACAGAGCGGAAGGCCACGATCACGCGCCGTAAGCGTGGCGTTCCGTTCTGCTGAATGCCCGGGGCCAGTGATGGCGCGCCCCGGGATACTATTTCTACGCTGTAGAAAAATAAATTCTACGGCGTAGAATACGTTTTTGTCAAAAACCGGCCGAAACGCTCGCACTCGTCCGCCGGATGATCTGGAAAGGAAAAACCGCATGACAGCCACCCGCGCCAAGCCCGGCCCCCGTTCGCAAAGCCTGTCCAAGGAGGCCCTGGTGGCGGCGGCGGTGCAGCTGATGGAAGCCGCCGGTGACAGCGGGTTTTCTTTACGCAAACTGGGCGAACAGGTGGGCTGCGACCCGATGGCGGTGCTGTATCACTTCAAATCCAAGGAGGGGCTGCAGCGCGCCATGGCCGATTGGCTCAATGCGCGATTGCTGCCTGCCAATACCGCCTTGCCCTGGGCAGGCCGCCTGGCCGGCCTGGCCGGCCAATACCGTCGGCTGGCTTTGCAATATCCGCACACTTTCCGCCTGATGCAGCGTTTTCTGAACACCGGCACGGCCGATTATGTCCATATCGAGATGGTGTATCAGGCACTGCAGGAGGCGGGCTTGCCTGAAGCCGAGATGCCGGCAGCCTGCGTGGGATGGTATGCCGCCGTGTATGGATTGATCCTGGGAGAGATCGGCGGCCTGATCCGCCGCGCTACGGCACCCGAGGTGGCCGAGCTGGAACAGTGGCTCCTGCCCGAGCTGCCCTTGCTGCGTCGCCTGATGCCACGCTTTACCGAACTGGACACCACGGCGGTTTTCGACCTGATGATCGACACGCTGCACACCGGCCTGGCGCAACGTGGCCAGCTTGCCGGCCAGGGCTAGTCCTCAACCAGATCCTGGAAGCGCCGGGCGAGAAAATCGATCAACAAACGCACCGACGGCAGAATGCCACGACGCGAAGGGAACACGGCATGGATAATCTCGCGCCGTGGCTCCCAGCCGGGCACGACACAGACAAGATCGCCGTTTTCCAAGTAGTCGCGCAGCATCAGCCTGGGCAACTGCACCACCCCCACGCCCGCCAGCGCGGCATCGCGCAAGGCCACCATGTCGGAGGTGACAAAGCGCGGCTGGTGATAAACGGTGGCCTGCGCGCCGTCGGGGCCGAACAGTTCCCAGCGCTGCGAGGCATGCGCCGGCCCGAGGCCCAGGCTCGGCCAGCCATCCAGCTCGCCTGGCGTGGCGGCAAACCCATGCTGTTGCACGAGGCCCGGGCTGGCGACCAGGCATTGCCCCCTGTCTGCCAGCACGCGCATGACGAGATCACTGTCTTCCAGGGGCGGCGGGCGCACCCGGATGGCCACATCGACGGCTTCGCTGACCACGTCCACGCGCCGGTTGGTGGCTTCCAGATGCAGATTGATGAAGGGGTGCGCGGCCATGAAGTCGGCCAGCATCGGCCCCACGTTGGCATGCAGCAAGGCAATCGGACAGGTCAGGCGCACTACCCCGCGCGGCTCGGCGCGCGAGACGTCGATCACTTCCTGCGCGGCCTCCGCCTCGACCAGCATGGCGCGGCAATGCTCGTAGTAACGCAGGCCAATCTCGGTAACCGCGAAATGGCGGGTCGAACGCTGGATGAGACGCGCGCCAAGCCGCTCTTCCAGCATGGCCAGACGCCGGCTGAGCTTGGATTTGGGAATCCCCAGGGCGCGTCCGGCTGGCGCGAAACCGCCATGGTCGACCACCTGGACGAAATAGTACAAATCGTTGAGATCCTGCATGCCCGACCCATCGTTCCATTAGCAGAACTGTGAACTCAAATCTAGCATACTAGCCAGAATATCGTCCTATATTTAATCTATCTCCATCGTATCCCACCGGGATCATCAGGAGATCACCATGAAAAAGATTCTCGGCGTCTATAGCGCTCCCCGCCCCCATTGGGTCGGCGACGGGTTTCCGGTGCGCTCGCTGTTCTCGTATAACGGCCACGGCCGGCAATTGAGCCCTTTTTTGCTGCTGGATTATGCCGGGCCGGCAGAATTCACCCCGGCAGCGACGCCACGCGGCGTGGGCCAGCACCCGCATCGCGGCTTTGAAACCGTCACGATCGTCTACAAGGGTGAGGTCGCACACCGCGACTCTACCGGCCAGGGCGGCGTGATCGGGCCGGGCGATGTGCAGTGGATGACGGCGGGCGGCGGGATTCTGCATGAAGAATTCCATTCGCCGGACTTCAGCCGACAGGGCGGCATGCTGGAAATGGTGCAACTGTGGGTCAACCTGCCGGCGCAATCCAAGATGACGCCGCCGCGCTATCAGGCCATCACCGCAGGCCAGATTCCCGAAGTGGCCCTGCCCAACGGCGCAGGCAGCTTGCGGGTCATCGCCGGCGAGTATGACGGCCAGCGTGGTCCGGCCGACACGTTCACACCGCTGTCGGTGTGGGACTTGCGTCTGAACCAGGGCAGCTACAGTGCCCTGCGCGTCCCGGCCGGCTGGACCACGGCCTTGGTCGTGCGGCACGGCACCGTGCAGGTTAACGGCAACGCCATTGCACGTGACGGACAGATGGTTGTCCTGGATCGCGCAGGCGAAGCACTGGCCATCGAAGCCAATGGCGACGCCTCGGTGCTGTTGCTGACCGGCGAGCCGATCGACGAGCCCATCGTCGGTCACGGCCCCTTCGTGATGAACAGCCACGAAGAAATCGTGCAGGCGATCTCGGATTTCAACAGCGGCCGTTTCGGCCAGATGCCGGCCTGATGCCGGCCCACCTGCCCTGACATGCCGGCCGCCACCTGGCGGCCGGCCCTCCCCGGTGCCCGGCACCCCACTTGCCCAAGGAGCAAGCCATGAGCAAACCCTATGTCCGCCTGAACAAAGATGATGCTGCCGTGCTGTTGGTCGACCACCAGGCCGGCCTGCTGTCGCTGGTGCGTGATATCGACCCCGACAAGTTCAAGAACAACGTTCTTGCGCTGGGCGATCTCGCGGCCTACTTCAAACTGCCGACCATCCTGACGACCAGTTTCGAGAATGGCCCCAACGGCCCCTTGGTACCGGAACTCAAGGCCCAGTTTCCGGATGCGCCTTATATTGCTCGCCCCGGCAATATCAATGCCTGGGACAACGAGGATTTCGTCAAGGCCGTCAAGGCCACGGGCCGCAAGCAGTTGATCATTGCGGGCGTGGTGACCGAGGTCTGCGTCGCCTTCCCGGCCCTCTCGGCGCTGGAAGAAGGCTACGACGTCTTCGTGGTGACCGATGCGTCGGGCACGTTCAACGAGATCACCCGTCAGGCCGCCTGGGAACGGATGTCGCAGGCCGGCGCTCAATTGATGAGCTGGTTCGGAGTGGCATGCGAGTTGCACCGCGACTGGCGCAACGATATCGAGGGCCTGGGCGCGCTGTTCTCGAACCACATCCCCGACTACCGCAACCTGATGACCAGCTTCAATACGCTCAATAGCGGCAAGTAAGCCGGCAACGCAAAGGCCATCCGGGAGCGCGCTCCCGGATGGCCTGTTCGCGACCCGGCGGCAACCGTGCCGGCACGCCGCGTGATAGGCATGCACCGGCGCGGGCCGCAGCCGGTTCAGTGGCCGTTGGCCACCAGGTCGGCGATGGCGCGTCCGACCTCGGCCGTGCTGGCCTGCCCCTTCATGTCGGGCGTACGGGGGCCATCAGCCAGGACGGTTTCAATCGCCTTCATGACCGCCTGGGCCGCCTCGGGATAGCCGAGGAAGTCCAGCATCAGCACGCCGCTCCAGATCTGGCCGATCGGGTTGGCGATCCCTTTGCCATAGATGTCCGGAGCCGATCCGTGCACCGGCTCGAACAAGGACGGGAACTTGCGCTCCGGGTTGAGGTTGGCCGAAGGCGCAATGCCGATAGTGCCGGTGCAAGCCGGACCCAGATCGGAAAGGATGTCGCCAAACAGGTTGGAGGCCACCACCACGTCGAACCAGTCCGGATGCTGCACGAAGTGCGCGCACAGGATGTCGATGTGATATTTGTCCCAGCGCACGTCTGGGTACTGGCCAGCCATTTCTGCCACGCGCTCGTCCCACCACGGCATGGAAATCGAAATGCCATTGGACTTGGTGGCGGCCGTCAGGTGCTTGCCACGCTTGCGTGCAAGTTCGAAGGCAAACTTCAACACCCGCTCGGCACCAACCCGCGTGAATACGCTTTCCTGGATCACAACTTCGCGCTCGGTGCCCTCGAACAGGCGGCCGCCGCTGTTGGAGTACTCACCTTCGGTGTTTTCCCGAACGATGAAGAAGTCGATATCGCCCGGCTTGCGATTGGCCAGCGGGGTAGGCACGCCCGGCATCAGGCGCACCGGGCGCAGGTTGATGTACTGGTCGAATTCGCGGCGAAAGCGAAACAGCGAGCCCCACAGCGCCTCGTGGTCGGGCACCGTTTCGGGCCAGCCGATCGCGCCGAAGAAAATGGCCTCATGCGAGCCGATCTGCGTCTTCCAGTCATCCGGCATCATCTTGCCGTGCTGGGCGTAATAGTCGCAGCTCCAGTCGAAGTGGTCCCATTGGAAGCCGATGTCAAAGCGTGCGGCCACGGCGTCGAGCACGCGCAGCCCTTCAGGCATGACTTCCTTGCCGATGCCATCGCCGGGGATCACGGCGATTCTGTGTTTCCTTGCTGCCACCCGTTGTCTCCATGGATGCGCGCCCACCGTGGCGCGCCTGCCGTGCATGATATAGGCGTGCCGGGCAATAAGGCAAAGGGCCTCAGGCGCCGCTCCAGGCCTGGTCGTTGATGCGTTCGCTGGGCGCGGCGCGGCCCTGCGTGAGCCGGGTGTGTTCGAGCGCCGGCGTGATGACCTGTACCAGCCGCTCGAAGGCCGGCGCGATTTCCTCGTCGGGTACACAGGCATAACCCAGCAGCAGCCCGGGCCGCGCCCACGCCTCGTTGGCGTAATAGCGCGACAGGGGCCGGGCCGTCAGCCCCAGGGTACGGGCGGCGATGGAAATGCCGAGGTCGTCCACGCCTTCGGGCAGATGCAACACCAGATGAAGGCCGGCCTCATGGGTCGAGACCGGCCAGTCGGCGCCGAAATGGCGTGCCACCGCCGCGCGCAGCAGCGCCTGGCGGGTCGCATAGCACTGCTTCATGCGGCGGATGTGGCTGGCGTAGTGACCGCCCTCGATGAAGTCGGCCAGCACCGCCTGATCCATCAGGCGGCCTTCGCGGTACAACTCGGACAGACCGGTGGCGAAATGCGCGGCCAGCCGGCGCGGCAGCACCATGTAACCCATGCGGAATCCAGGAAACAGCGTCTTGGAGAAGGTCCCCAGGTAGAGTACGCGATCGTGCGGATCCAGCCCTTGTAGCGAACCGATGGGCCGTCCGTCAAAGCGGTACTCGCTGTCGTAGTCATCCTCGATGATCCAAGCGCCGCGCGTGTGGGCGTATTCGAGCAGCATGCGGCGACGCGCCAGGCTCATGATCATCCCCAGCGGATACTGGTGCGAGGGCGTGAGGAAGATGAAGCGCGGCGGCTGTTGCAGCTGTTCGGCCTGCGGGGCCATGCCCTCCTCATCGACGGGCACCGGCACCGGCGTGATGCCGCAGGCCACCAGCGTGGCGCGCGCCCCCCAGTAACCCGGGTCCTCCATCCAGGCGGTATTGCCATGATCACCCAGCAGGCGTGCCAACAGGCTGATCGACTGGTGGATCCCCGTGGTGATGACAACCTGATCCGCCTCGCAACGGACCGAACGCGCCAGCCGCAGATGCTCGGCCACGGCCTGGCGCAACGGCAGATAGCCCGCGCCATAGGAATAGGTCAGAAGTTCCGGTGTCTGCTGACGCCAGCGGCGGCTGAGCAGACGGTTCCAGATGGCACGGGGAAACAACGATACGTCGGGTACGCCCGAGACGAAGGCGCCGAGCTGGCGGTCGGAGGCCGAGGCCTCCTGCACCAGCTTGCTGCCCCGCCGCGACAACAGGAACGGGGTGGCCGGCGCTTGCGCGCTGGACTCGTCGGTCCAGGCCTCCTGTGGTTGGGGCACCGTGTCGGAGACGAAGGTGCCACTGCCGAAGGCGGCCGTCAGATAGCCTTCGGCGGTGAGCTGGTCATAGGCGTGCAGAATGGTGTTGCGCGACAAGGCCGTGTCGGCGGCCAGCACCCGGGTAGCCGGCATTTTGGCCCCGGCCGGCAGCTCGCCCGCCAGGATCAAGGCGCGCAAGGTGTCACAGACCTGGCGCGACAAAGCCACCGTGGCGCGCCGGTCCAGGCGCTGCAGCACACGCTCCGACAGGATCAGCTCTTTCAAAGTGGCACCTGAAAATGGAATCGTTCTGGATCTATTGAGAGTACCAAATATCCGATAGCCTTCTCTATTATGAAAAACGGCAATGGCACGCACCATCGCCACACCATTTGCAAGGGGAGACACTTGCCAATGCACCATCAATGCGTACGCGGCGGCCCCCTGGCCTGCCCGCTTCCCGACGCGCTTCGCTGCGCCACCTTCCCCACCCTGGATCAGCCTCCGCTCTAGCGGCTGCCCCATCTCGTCCCTGCGATGTCCCGTGCCGCGCCGGTCCACCTGCGCGTGGACGGCGCTCGCCCTTGCCGAGCGCGACGCGCTCACCCCCGTTTGCTTCTGGAGCTTGCTTTGAAACTGTCCCGTCTGCTGAAACTGTCTTCCTGCGCCCTTGCCTTGAGCCTTGCCCTGCCCGCCACCAGCGCCTGGGCCCAGACACGGGGCGGCACGCTCAGCATGATCGTGCAACCGGAACCGCCGATGCTGATCCCCGCACTCAATCAGCAAGGCCCGACGCAGTACATCACCGGCAAGATCTACGAAGGGCTGCTGACCTACAGTTTCGACCTGAAGCCACAGCCCGGCCTGGCCAAATCCTGGGAGGTGAGCCCCGATGGACTGACCTATACCTTCCATCTTCAGGAAGGCGTCACGTGGCATGACGGCAAGCCGTTCACGGCCGATGACGTGGTGTTCACCATGACGCAGATGCTGCCCGAGACCCACGCGCTGGCTCGGGTCATTTTCAAGCAATACCTGGATCGCGCCGAGAAAATCGACGAACACACCGTCAGCCTGCACCTGAAATCCCCCTTCCCGGCGTTCATGCTGGTGTTCGGCCCGGGCTTCTCGCCGATGATGCCCAAGCACTTGTATGCAGGCACCGACTACGCCACCAACCCGGCCAACCAAAAGCCGGTCGGCACCGGCCCTTTCAAGTTCAAGGAGTGGAAGCGCGGCGAATACGTGAAGCTGGAGCGTAATCCCGACTATTGGATGGAAGGGAAACCCTATCTGGACGAGCTGATCTTCAACGTGATTCCGGATGCCGCCTCGCGCGCGGTGGCCTATGAGCGCGGCAGCGTGGACGTGCTGCGCGGTGGCGACATCGATGACGTGGATGTGCGCCGGCTGCGGGCCCTGCCTGACACGGAGTACACCACCAAGGGCTGGGAAATCTTCTCGCCCCAGGCCTATCTGCTGTTCAACATGCGCAAGCCGCCGTTCGACAACGTCAAGCTGCGGCAGGCTGTCATGGCCGCCATCAACCGCAAGATGGTGGTCGACAACATCTTCTTCGGCCAGGGCAGGATCTCGACCGGCCCGCTGGTCTACACCGAGATGTTCTATGACAAGAACACGCCCCCCATGCCCTTCGACATGAAACAGGCACGTGCGTTGGTCAAGGAGTCCGGGATCAATCCGAAGGATTACACCATCCGCCAACTCAGCCTGCCCTATGGTTCGAGCTGGGATCGCCTAGGGGAATACACCAAGCAGTCGCTCGAGCAACTGGGTTTCAAGGTGGAACTCGAGGCGACCGATGCGGGCGGCTGGGCAGCGCGCACCGGCGACTGGGACTTCGACTTGACGATGGTCTACAGCTACCAGTATGGCGACCCGGCATTGGGCGTGGAGAGGCTGTACACCGAGTCCAACATCGTCAAGGGCTCGCCCTTCGCCAACGTGCAGGGCTACCGCAACCCGCATGCCGACAAGCTCTGGGCGCAGGCTGCGGCCGACAGCGATCCGGCCAGGCGCCAGGCACTTTACTCGCAGATCCAGACCCTGCTTACCGAGGATGTGGCCAACGGATACCTGATGGATATGGAATTCCCCACCCTGTATCGCAGCAAGGTCAAAAACCTGGTGCAGACCGCCATCGGGGTAAACGAGACCTTTGCCGACGTATACATCGAGCCCTGATGGCGCGGCCCGAAGTGGCACCTCCAGGCCTGCCGTTTTTGGATCTATGGAGAGTGCCAAATATCCGATACGCTGCCATGGCATCAGAACGAAGTCCAAAAAAATGCAAAGGGGAAAAACTTGCAAACGGACGAACGACACGCGACGCAGGGGGCCCCGCGCCCCACGATACCCGCGGCCGAGGCAGCCAATGCGCCCGGCCATCCACACCGATTGAGCGTCCCCGGCTAAACCCCGGGGCGCGCCTCAAATGCCGCAGCGGTGTGCGGCAGGCAGTTTTCTTCACCGCAATGCAGCATCCGGCACGCTGATCGCGCTGCCGGCAACGCACAGGCAGCCGCCGCCCGGCAAAGGGGCGGTGCGCCGCCATCCATCTCAAGACCGCCGGGAGGTCCGCAGTGAAACTGAAACACGCCCTCAAACTCTCTGCCTGCGCCGTCGCGCTGGCCGCCATCCTGCCCTCGGGCGCCGCATGGGCGCAGACGCGGGGCGGCACGCTCAGCATGATCGTGCAGCCGGAGCCGCCCATCCTGATCCCAGCCCTGAACCAGCAAGCACCGACCCAATTCATCACCGGCAAGATCTACGAGAGCCTGCTGACCTACAGCTTCGAGCTCAAGCCACAGCCTGGTCTGGCCAAGTCCTGGGAAACCAGCCCCGACGGCCTGTCGTATACCTTCCATCTGCAAGAAGGCGTCAAATGGCATGACGCCAAGCCCTTCACCGCCGATGACGTCGTATTTTCGATGATGGACATGCTGCCCAAGGTGCATGGCCGCGCCCGGGTGATCCTGGGCAAGCACCTGGATCGTGTCGAAAAGATCGACGATCACACCGTGGTGATGCGTCTGAAGGCCCCCTTCCCCGCCTTCATGCTGATGTTCGAGCCGGGTTTCGCGCCCATGATGCCCAAGCACATCTATGCAGGCACCGACTACGCCACCAACCCGGCCAACCAGAAGCCGGTCGGCACCGGCCCCTTCAAGTTCAAGGAGTGGAAACGCGGCGAATTCGTCAAGCTGGAGCGCAACCCCGACTACTGGAAACCGGGCAAACCCTACCTGGATGAGCTGATCTTCAACGTGATTCCGGATGCCGCCTCGCGCGCGGTGGCCTATGAGCGCGGCAGCGTGGACGTGCTGCGCGGTGGCGACATCGATGA
>JAEWJD010000308.1 GCA_023386765.1 Pseudomonadota bacterium
GGCGATCGTGATGGCGCTGCGGCCGTGGGCCGTATCGACGGGCAGGCTGAGCACGACCGGGCTGTCGACAGGAGCATAGCGCAAGGCGTTGTCCAACAGGTTGCGCACGGCGGTTTCCAGCATGGTACGCGGCAAGGGGCAGGGCGGGTCGGCCTGATCCAGCGCCAGGTGCAGACGCCGGCGGTCGGCTTCGGGCCGGTTGGCGGCCAGGGCACGCAGAATGGTCGACAGACCGATGGCCGTTGTCGCCGGTTGCGGCCCGGATTCGGTGCGCGCCAGGTCCATCATCTGATCCAGGGTGTGGCGCAGCCGACGCACGCCTTCTTCGGCGTGCCCGAGCGAGGCCTCGGCCTGCCTGGCGTCGCTCAGGCGGATGACCTGCAGGTGGGTGTCGATCACGGTCAGCGGGGTGCGCAGTTCGTGGGCGGCCGCATCGGTGAAGGCCCGTTGGCTGGTCAGCGCGCGCGCCAGCCTGCCTAGCAGGCCGTTGAGCGCTTCCAGCACGGTGCGCAACTCTTTGGGCGGATGTGCCACGGTGATCGGCGTGGTGTCGTCGGTGGCTTTGCCGCGTAGTTGCTGACACAGGGCGCGCAGCGGCGCCAGCCCGTGCCCGATGCCGATCCAGAGCGCAGCCAGCCCGCCGAACAGCGCAATCAGGAAGGGCACGCCCGCGGCCATCAGGAGGTCGCGTCCCAGCAGGCTGCGTTGATCGATGCGATCGGCGGTGGTGATCTGATACTCGCCCGCCTGTAAGACGTAGACGCGCCAATCCTTGCCCTGGATCTGGCGGGTGCTGTAGCCGGCGGGCAGGCTGGCGAAGATGGCCGGCGATTGTTGCTCCGTGCTGACGAGGACTTCGCCGCGCATCGCGCGTACTTCGCAGGCGATGCCTTCGCCACCCCCGACACGCACCGCGTGGGCCAGGTCGGCGTTAAGTGCGCCGGGTCCCAGGGCGGAGCGTTGCAGCAGGCCGGCGACCATGCGCGCTGACATGGCCAGCCGCCCATCAAGCGTGTGTTCGAGGTTGGATTGCACGCCGCGCATCATCCAGGCCGCAGCGGCCAGCCACAGGACGGCCAGGGCAATCCCGGCGATCAGGACGGCGCGCAGGCGCAGACTCATGGCGCGACCTTCCAGCCCAGGCGGTAGCCCAGGCCGCGCGTCGTTTCGATGGCCTCGTGGCCCAGTTTGCGGCGAATGTTGTGGATATGCACGGTCAGGGCGTTACGGCTGACCTCTTCACCCAGGCCGTAGAGCCGCTCATTGAGGGTTTCAGGCGACAGCCAGCGTCCGCCGGCTTCGGCCAGTTGCGCAAGTAGATCGACTTCGCGCCGCGACAGGGGCACGGGCTGCTCGTTGAGCCAGGCCAGACCGCTGTCGGGCTCCAGCCGCAGCGGGCCGGCACTGATGAGCTGAGCCGCCCGGCCCTGCGTGCGGCGCTGCAGGGCATGCAGGCGCGCGGCCAGCTCGCGCAGGTCGAAGGGTTTGACCAGGTAATCGTCGGCACCTGCGTGCAGGCCGGCCAGGCGGTGCTCGACCGCATCGCGCGCCGACAGGATGATGATGGGCAGGCACGGTTCGAAGGCGCGCACGCGTTGCAACAGCGTCAGCCCATCGCAATCGGGCAGGCCGAGGTCCAGCACCATGGCCTGATAGCTGTCCTCGTGCTGCGCGGCCTGGGCCTGGGCAGCACAGTCTGCGTGGTGGACCGTGATGCCGTGCGCGCGCAGGCCGGCCACGATGCCCTGGGCGATCAGTTCGTCGTCTTCGACCAGCAATACGCGCATAAATCCATCTTCCTGCCTTGATCAGGCGCCATGTTAGAGCAAAGCGGCGCGGCCGTGCCGTGGCGGCGGATCAGATACAGGGTGTTTATTTTCAGTTAATCGGCGCAGGGCATCATGGTGTTTCATCGAGTCGGGAGGGATGCGTGTCGTCGTGGATTTACCGAGTGTTGGCCTGTGCCGGGCTGCTTCTGGCCATGGTTGCTGCCGCAGGCGCCAGCGCAAGCCTGTTCTCCAGCCAGCCTGATGACGAGTTCCTGCCAGCCGAGGAAGTCTTCGTGCTGGATCCGTTGGTGACCCAGGCGGGGCAGACGAGCCTGACGGGCACGGTGGCGCCGGGGTACTACGTCTATCGTCATTCCCTTTCCCTGGCGGATGCCCAGGGGGCGCCGGTGGAGCTGGCGCTGCCGGCCGGTCTGGCCAAGCACGACGAGTTCTTCGGCGACACCGAAATCTACAGCGGCCAGGTGCCCGCGCTGCGTTTTCCGGCGCAGGCTCAGGGGCCGTTGACCCTGCACTGGCAGGGTTGCGCCGAGGCCGGCATCTGCTATCCGCCACAAAGCGTGACGCTGGCCGCTTCGGACGCAGGGACTGCGCCACCGGCGGCCGGGCCGGCCCAGGAGCTGGCGCAGGATGAGGCCGCCGCGCAGCGGCTGGCAAGCCTGAGCCCTGTCTCCGGGGTGTTGCTGTTCTTCGGTTTTGGCTTGCTGCTGGCCTTCACGCCCTGCACCTTGCCCATGATTCCCATCGTCTCGACCATGGTGGTCGGCGGACAGGTGCGCGCCGCGCGCGCCTTTGCCTTGTCGCTGGTGTATGTGCTGGCCATGGCGGGCACCTATGCCCTGGTGGGCGTGGCCGCAGGGATGGCCGGCGCGAATCTCCAGGCCACGCTGCAGTCGCCCTGGTTGCTGTCGGCGTTCGCCGGCCTGTTCCTGGTGCTGGCGGCATCCCTGTTCGGTGCGTTCGAGCTGCGCCTGCCGGCCGGTCTGCTTAACCGGGTCGAGTCGGCCGGACGGGGCCGGGCCGGTGGCAGCCTGGTTGGCGCGGCTGCCCTGGGGGTGCTGTCGGCCCTGCTGGTCGGGCCCTGCATGACGGCACCGCTGGCAGGGGCCTTGCTCTATATCAGCCAGACCGGCAGCGCTTTCTATGGGGGCATGGCGTTGTTCGCCCTGGGGCTGGGCATGGGCTTGCCGCTGCTGGCGATTGCCGTTTTCGGTGCGCGCATCCTGCCGCGTCCCGGGGCCTGGATGGATCGCGTGCGGGTCGCTTTCGGCTATGTGATGGTCGCCATGGCGATCTGGATGCTGGAGCGGATTCTGCCGCCGACGCTCAGCCTGTTGTTGTGGGGGGCCTGGTTGTTGACGCTGGCGGTGGGCCTGTTGGCCTGGTCGGCCGCGCTGACGCAACGACCGCGCGGCGCCTGGACGTTGCGTAGCGTGGCGGCCGTGGCCGCCGTCTGGGCCGTGCTGATGATGTTGGGTGCCGCCTCGGGGGGCGAGTCCCTGCTGCAGCCCCTGGCGCGCAGTGGCGCGCTGGCAGCGACACCCTTGGCGACGAGTGCGCCGACGTCGGTCAAGACCGTGCAGGACGTGCAGCGCCGACTGACGGACGCCGCGGCGGCAGGACAGTGGACCCTGATTGATTTCTATGCCGACTGGTGCGTCAGCTGCAAGGTGATCGAGGCCACCGTTTTCGGCGATCCGCGCGTGGCTGCGCGTCTGTCCGGCATGCAGGTATTACGGCCGGATGTCACACTCAACGACCGACAAGATCGAGATTTACTCAAGCATTGGGGGGTAATGGGCCCGCCCACGCTTATCCTTGTGGGGCCGGATGGCCAGGAACGTCGGGCGCAGCGCACGGTCGGAGAGATTTCCGCCGATGCGTTCCTGCAGCGTCTGGACGCCGCAGGCGCGCCCTGAGCGTTCCCCGGGCCTTTTTTCCTCTCTCAGGAGTTTCTATGTTTTCGTTTCGTCAAACCACCGCCTCTGTCGCCGTCGGCCTGTTGCTGGCCACCGGAGTCAGCCAGGCGGCCGAGCGGCCCGCCGCACTCAAAGCCCTGGAAGAGCAGGGCTTGACCATCGTGCAGGAGTTCGATGCCGGCAAGGGTCTGCGCGGTTTCGCGGGCATGGCCGGGGATCAACCCATTGCGGTGTATGTTTCCGATGGCGATCAGGTGATCGTCGGCACCCGTCTGGACGACAAGGGCAAGCCGATGGACGAGGCCACCCTGCAGCGCCTGGTCGCCAAGCCCATGAGCCAGGCAGCCTGGGCCCAGCTCGAGAATGCCACCTGGGTGCGCGATGGCAAGGCCGATGCGCCGCGCGTGGTCTATACCTTCAGCGATCCCAATTGCCCCTATTGCAACCGTTTCTGGGAAGCGGCCCGTCCGTGGGTCGACGCGGGCAAGGTGCAGTTGCGCCACGTGATGGTGGGCATCATCCGCCAGGACAGCCCGGGCAAGGCGGCCGCCATCCTTGATGCCAAGGACCCCTCGGCTGCGCTGCTCGAAAACGAGACGCGCTTTGACAAGGGAGGCATCAAGCCGATGGCCGAGGTGTCGCCGCGCGTGGCGGGTATTCTGGATGACAACCGTGAGCTGATGCTGTCGCTCGGCTTTCGGGGTACGCCGGGTATCGTCGTGATGGATGAGCAGGGGCGGGTCAAGAAGTACCACGGCATGCCGCAGGCCAACGCGCTGGCCGACGTGCTCGGACCGCGTTGAGGACGTCCGCATGATCGCCGGGGTAATGCTCGGGCTGGCCGTCGGAGCCGTGCTCGGGTTGACGGGCGCTGGCGGCGGAATTTTCGCCGTGCCGGCACTGGTGTTCGGCCTGGACATGGAGATCCGCCAGGCCGCACCGGTCGCCTTGCTGGCCGTGGGTGCGGCCGCCGGGCTCGGGGCGCTGCAAGGGTTGCGTCAGGGGGTGGTGCGCTACCGCGCCGCCGTGATGCTGGCGCTGGCCGGCGCCCTGACCGCGCCCCTGGGTGTGATGCTGGCGCATCGCCTGCCGGCAGCCTGGCTGAGCGTGCTGTTCGCGGCCATCATGCTGGTGGTGGCCTGCCGCATGTATCGCAGCTCGCGCGCGGCGGCTCCCCTGGCCGGCGAGGAGCTCCCTCGCGCCTGCCGCATCTCGGCCCAGACGGGCCGCTTTGTCTGGACGCCGCGCACGGCCGCCACCCTGGGCGGCATCGGGCTGGTGTCGGGGCTCTTTACCGGCATGCTGGGCGTGGGCGGCGGTTTCATTATCGTGCCGGCGTTGGCGCATTTCAGCGAGCTGCGCATGCAGAGCATCGTGGCGACCTCGCTCATGGTGATTGCCTTGTTGTCGGCGGTCACGGTCAGCATCGCCTGGGGGCAAGGCATGAGCATGGGTGCCCCGGCCTGGGCATTTTTGGTCGCGGCCGTTACGGGCATGAGCGCCGGGCGGATGGTATCGAGCCGGATCCCGGCTGCCGCGCTGCAACAGTTGTTTGCGCTGGCCTGCGTGGCGGTTGCCGCCATGATGGTCTGGCGCAGTTTCTAACGCGCCGTACTGCGGCGCGAGGCGACACCTCAGGGGAGAAAGTTTCATGCAGGAAAGCATCGTGGACGTGGCGGTCATCGGGGCCGGCACGGCGGGCGTACGCGCCTTCAACACCCTCAAGGCGGCCGGCCGCAAGGTGGTGCTGATCGACCAGGGGCCGCTGGGCACAAGCTGCGCGCGCGTCGGTTGCATGCCCTCCAAGGCGGTGTTGCACGCCGGCATGCGGTGGGCGACGGCGCGCGGCCTGCCGGCGGGCGCGCAGCTGGACGCGAGCGGCCCGCCGGCGTTGTGGGCCCATGCCATCCAGACCCGCGATGCCCTGGCTGACGGGGCAGCGGAGCGTACCCGTCGAGCCGCCGGTGATGACCTGATCATGGCCGAAGCGCGCTTTCTGGCGCCCGGCGTACTGCAGGCCGGCGACACCCGGGTGCAGGTGCGCGCGGTCGTGGTGGCCACCGGCTCGCAGCCGGTGCTGCCCAAGTCCTTGGCGCCGCTGGCTCCTTATCTGCTTACCACGGATTCGCTGTTCGAGCAGCAGCAGTTGCCGGCGCGGCTGGGCGTGCTGGGGCTGGGAGCCATCGGCCTGGAGCTGGGGCTGGGCCTGTCGCGCCTGGATGTGCAGGTGGTCGGGGCCGATCAGGCCAGTCGTATCGGCGGGATTCAGGATCCCGAGATTCAGGCCCGTGCGCTGGCACGCTTCGGCCAGGAAATGCCACTCTGGCTGGGCCAGCCCGTGACCCTGGAGGAACGGGACGGTGCGATCTTGATGCAGGCCGGCGAGCACCGCGCCACGGTGGACCGCGTTCTCGTGGCAACCGGGCGGGCGCCCAACACCGCCGCGCTGGAATTGGCCGCGGCAGGGGTGGCGCTGGATGCGCAGGGACGGCCGGCCATCGATCCGACCACGATGCGGGCGGGCGACGCGCCGATTTTCTTTGCAGGCGACGTCCAGCCAGATCGGCCCTTGATGCACGAGGCCGCCGACGAAGGGCTGCAGGCAGCCCGGGCAGCCCTGGCTTGGCTGGATGGGCAGGCGCAGCCGGCATTCCGGCGCAGCGTGCCGTTGTCGATCCTGTTTACCGACCCGGATGTCTGCCAGGCCGGCATGGGCTATGAGCAGGCCATGGCGGCCGGCGCCCGGATCGCCAGTGCGCAAGGTTCGGGCAATGGCCGCTCCAAGGTGCTGGGGGCGCCGGACAATCTGTTGCGCCTGTATGTGGCGCCCGATTCAGGGCGTCTGCTGGGGGCGGCGATGATGACCAGCCATGGCGAGCATCTGGCCCACCAGCTGGCCTGGGCGATTCAGGCAGGACAGACGGTCCAGGACCTGCTGGCCATGCCCTACTATCACCCCAGCATTGAAGAGATGCTGCAAAGCGCCTTGCAGGCGGCCCGCAGCGCCTGAGGCAGGCAGCGGCGCCAGGGGCTTACTTCTTCTTGGCGCCGATCCGGCTCTCGTTGCCTTTGAGCAGGCGGGCGATGTTGGCGCTGTGGCGGTAATAGAGCAGTGCGCTGATGCCGACCAGCGCGGCCGCCAGGGGCATGTTCATCCGCCACAACGAGCCGGCACCGAAGAGGTAGTACACCGGTGCCATGAAGGCTGCCACCAGCGCGGCCAGCGACGAATAGCGCGAGATCACGGCCACGGCCAGCCAGGTCAGGGCGGTGGCCAGCGCCAGCCAGGGGCTGACGGCCAGCAGTACCCCCAGCGCCGTGGCGACGCCCTTGCCACCTTTGAACTTGAGGAATACCGGATACAGGTGGCCCAGGAAAACGGCCAAGGCAACCAGTGCGTAGGCCAGGGATGGGATCCCTGGTGCCAGGGTCTGGGCCAGCCACAGGGCGAACCAGCCCTTGGCCGCGTCGCCCAGCAGGGTGAGCGCGGCGGCCGGCTTGCTGCCGCTGCGCAACACATTGGTGGCACCGGGATTGCCCGAGCCGTAGCTGCGGGGGTCCTGCAGCCCCATTACCTTGCTGACCACCACGGCGAACGGAATGGAACCTATCAGATAGGCCAGCGCGATCAGCATCGCGGAGAATAGGGTGGAGGGCTCGGTCAGAACCATGGCGTGTAGGGTGTCCTCAGGGCGAAAGGGGCATCGGGCGACGCCCGGGGCTTGCGTTGGCTGGCGATTCTACTCCGCCGGGCCGTGCTGTCCACCCGGTGTTGCGCCGATTGTGCCCGCGCAGACGGTACAATCGCACGCTGTGGGTCAAGCTGGCCACCTTGTGGAGAAATGATGCGTATTCTGGTTTCCAACGACGATGGCTATAACGCCCCTGGCCTGGAGGCGCTGGTCCAGGCGCTGGAAGGACTGGGAGAGCTGACGGTGGTCGCGCCCGAAACCAACCATAGCGGCGCATCCAATTCGCTGACCCTCAACCGCCCGCTGTCGGTACGCACGGCGGGCAACGGCTTCATGTATGTCAATGGCACCCCCTCCGACTGCGTGCACGTGGCCTTGACCGGCCTGATGGATGCGCGCCCGGATCTGTTGGTGTCCGGAATCAATAACGGCGCCAACATGGGCGACGACACACTCTATTCAGGCACTGTCGCGGCGGCAAGCGAAGGCTATCTCTTCGGGATCCCGGCGATCGCTTTTTCGCTGGTCGAGAAAGGCTGGAGCCACCTGGAGTCTGCCGCCCGCGTGGCGCGCCAGGTGGTCGAGCGGCAGATCGCCGCGCCGCTGGCCGCGCCGGTGCTGCTCAATGTCAACATTCCCAACCGGCCCTTTGAAGACATGCGCGGGCTGCGCGTCACCCGCCTGGGCAAGCGCCATCCCGCCCAGCCGGTGGTGCGCAGCACCACCCCCTACGGCGAGCCGATCTACTGGATCGGGCCGGTGGGCATGGCGGCCGATGCCAACCCGGGAACAGATTTTCATGCCATCACCGATGGCGCCGTGTCGGTGACCCCGCTGCGGCTGGACCTGACCCAGCATGGTCAGCTCGAAGAAATCGGCCAATGGGTAGCCACCTCATGCGCAAGCGTCTAGATTCTCGTGATGGTCTGCCGGGCATGACCAGCCCGGCCACGCCGACCGGTTTTTCCCGCTCCAGTCTCGGGCCGGGCTACACGGCGGCCAACAGCAACACGCGTATTTCGGCCACGGCCCTGCCGCGCGCCGTACCGGTGGCGCCGCGCGCGCCGGGCCCGTCGGGGGGCAACCTGGGCCTGAATTCCGAGCGTCTGCGCCAGGCCATGGTGCAGCGCCTGCGCCAGCAGGGAATCGCCGATGAGCGGGTGTTGGAAGCCATGGCTGCCGTGCCGCGCCACCTGTTCGTCGATGAAGCGCTGGCCAGCCGCGCCTACGAGGACGCCGCGTTGCCCATCGGTCATTCACAAACCATTTCACAGCCTTGGGTGGTGGCACGCATGCTTGCCGCCGTCTGCGAGGCGCGCAAGCCCACGCGGGTGCTTGAGGTCGGCGCCGGTTGCGGCTATCAGGCTGCGGTGCTGGCGCAGTTCGTGCGCGAGGTCCACGCGATCGAACGCATTCGAGGTCTCTATGAGCTGGCGCGCACCAATCTGCGGGCCTTGCGGCTCATGACGCGCGTGCGCCTGATCTACGGCGACGGCAACCTCGGCGTGCCGGGCGTGGCGCCGTTCGATGCTATCGTTGTGGCTGCCGCGGGGCTGGCCATACCCCAGGCGCTACTTACTCAACTCGCTCCAGGCGGGCGGCTTATCGCTCCGGAAGGCGGGGCCAGCCAGAGGCTGGTCCTGATCGAGCGCACCAGCGTTTCAAGCTGGAAGCGCACGGATCTCGAGGCCGTGCGCTTTGTACCCTTGAAGGCAGGAATACAATCTTGAGCAAACAGGAGATTCGAATGCTCAACGGGCAGTTGCCGCTGGCAGCAACGCTTTTCATGAATACGATGGCCCAGAATATCCGACGTCCGGCACGCTGGCTTGGCGTACTCGGTCTGGTCGCCTTGGCCGGCTGCGCATCCAAGACGCAGCGCGCGCCCGTGGTCGACCTGAACAGCCAGACGTCCAGCGGTACGCCTGCCATCACGGCCGGCAGCTACGTGGTCAAGCCGGGCGATACCTTGTTCAAGATCGCGCGCGCGAGCAATGTCGACATCGACACGATCAAGCGGCTGAACAATCTTTCCGATCCCAACCAGATCCATGTCGGCCAGGTGCTCAAGCTCAGCACCGGCAGCAGCACGGCTGCCGTGACGCCATCCAAGCCGATGCGTCCAGCTGAGCCGGCCGATACCTCTTCGTCGGGCTCGGACACGCCGGCGGAAACCACGCCGCCCGCGCCGGCACCGGTGCCGGTCACCCCCAAACCGGTGGCGCGCGCCGCGGATGCCAACGTCATCAACTGGGGCTGGCCGTCCAGCGGGCAGATCACGCAGACCTTCAACAACAGCACCAAGGGCATCGATCTTGCCGGCACTCCGGGGGACCCTGTCGTGGCCGCCGCCGACGGCAAGGTGATGTACAGCGGCAATGGCGTGCGGGGTCTGGGCAACCTGATCATCATCAATCACAACAACGGTTTCATCACCGCCTACGCGCACAACCGGGCCTTGCTGGTCAAGACCGGCCAGGACGTCAAGCGCGGCGCCAAGATTGCCGAGCTGGGCCAGTCGGATACGACGTCGCCCAAGCTGCACTTCGAGATCCGTCGCCAGGGTACGCCGGTCGATCCCATGCAGTACCTGCCCGCACGATGACACCTACCCTGGTATTCGACCTCGAAACCGTCCCGGACGTGCACGGCCTGCGCCAGTTGCACGGCTGGGGCGATGACGTCTCCGACCTGGAAGTGGCCGAACGGGCTTTCGCGGCACGCCGCGAGGCAGTCGGCCATGATTTCCTGCCGCTGCATCTGCAGAAGGTCGCCGTTATCGGTTGCGTGTTTCGCGATGACCAGGGGTTTCGCGTCAAGACGCTGGGCCAGCCCGATGACCCTGAGCCGGTGCTGCTTAACCTGTTCTTCAAGACTATCGAGCGCTATACGCCCAAGCTGGTCAGCTGGAACGGTTCTGGTTTTGATCTTCCTGTGCTGCATTACCGCAACCTGATCCACGGGATCTCGGCCCCGCGCTACTGGGACTGGGGCGACGAAGACCGCGA
>JAEWJD010000353.1 GCA_023386765.1 Pseudomonadota bacterium
ATGGCCGTCGCCTGGCGGCGGATGGCAAAAAAAAGGCCTCGCAGAGCGAGGCCTTCATTGTAGCGGCTAGCGCTGCAATTAATTGCTGCGGCTACCGACGATCTCGATTTCCACGCGACGGTTGCGGGCACGACCTTCGGCGGTCTTGTTGCTCGCGATCGGCTGGGCTTTGCCCTTGCCTTCCGTGTAGATGCGGTTCGGATCGATGCCCTGGCCAACCAGGTAAGCCTTCACGGCGTCAGCACGACGCACGGACAGCTTCATGTTGTAGGCGTCGGTACCGATCGAGTCGGTGTGGCCCACAGCAATGATGGTTTCCAGGTTGATCGCCTTGGCTTGCTGAGCGACTTGGTCGAGCAGCTGACGGCCTTCCGGCTTCAGCGTGGCTTTGTCGAAGTCAAAGAACGTGTCAGCGTTGAACACGACCTTGGTGGCCATGGGTGCCGGCTTGGGTTGCTTTTGGGCGACCGGGACGCCGTCGCAGCCGGGGATGCCGGTGGCCGGGGTCCAGAAGGCGTCGCGCCAGCACAATTCGTTCGTGCCGTTTTTCCAAACGTCACCGAACGGATTGCGCCAGTTGTCCACCGTCTGAGCCGAGGCTGCACCAGCGGCCGTAACAGCGGCGAAGGCAAGCGCCAGAGCGAATTTGGAGGGTTTGTTCATGTTTCTCCTCGTTGAGCTTGAAGCTGGATAAGTGACTCGCAGCGACCCCCGCCGCATATCAGGAAAACGGGGCCAGTATAGCAACGCTCAGAATGGGTTCAAAGGGTCGCCACTGGGTCTCCTGCGTGCTGGGAACAATCTTAAGGCATTTGGCAATCTTTGGCTTCTGCTAAGCCGGTCCAGCGCCTCTGGATATGACCATTTCGCCACTCGGTGCATCAATCGTGTTGGTTTTTGGCAACAGGCTTGGGTCAAGGGCGGATTCGGCCGCCGAAGGTGCCGGAAAGCGTTGTAGCAGGTGCTTTGGGATTGAAATGTTAGAATTTCCCGTTTACCCGGCCCGGGTCCCTCCTTACACACGATTCTGTCGATATCTATATATATGGATTCCTTTGCCAAGGAGACGCTTCCGGTTTCGCTGGAAGAAGAGATGCGCCGCAGTTACCTCGACTACGCGATGAGCGTCATAGTCGGGCGAGCCCTGCCGGATGTGCGCGACGGCTTGAAGCCCGTGCACCGGCGGGTGCTGTATGCGATGCACGAACTCAACAACGATTGGAACCGCGCTTATAAGAAGTCGGCGCGTATCGTCGGTGATGTGATCGGTAAATATCACCCGCACGGCGACCAATCCGTCTATGACACCATCGTCCGCATGGCGCAGGATTTCTCCATGCGCTACATGCTGGTCGATGGCCAGGGGAACTTCGGCTCCATCGACGGCGACAATGCCGCGGCGATGCGTTACACCGAAATCCGTCTGGCCAAGATCGCCCACGAGTTGTTGGCGGACATCGACCAGGAAACGGTCGATTTCGGTCCCAACTACGATGGCAGCGAACAGGAGCCGCTGTTGCTGCCCTCGCGCCTGCCCAACCTGCTGGTCAACGGCAGTTCGGGTATCGCCGTCGGGATGGCCACCAATATTCCGCCGCACAACCTGGGCGAAGTGGTCGAAGGCTGCCTGTATTGCCTGCGCAATCCGGAATGCACGATAGATGAACTCATCGAGATCATCCCGGCACCGGACTTCCCCACGGGCGGGATCATCTACGGCATGACCGGCGTGCGCGAGGGCTACCGCACCGGCCGCGGGCGCGTCATCATGCGCGCCAAGACGCACTTCGAAGACCTGGAGAAGGGCAACCGCCAGGCCATCGTGGTCGACGCCATTCCCTACCAGGTCAACAAGAAGACGCTGCAGGAACGCATTGCCGAGCTGGTCAACGACAAGAAAATCGAGGGGATCTCGGATATCCGCGATGAGTCGGACAAGGACGGCATGCGCCTGGTCATCGAGCTCAAGCGCGGTGAAGTCCCCGAGGTGGTGCTCAACAACCTCTACAAGAATACGCAGCTGCAGGACACTTTCGGGATGAACCTGGTGGCGCTGGTCGACGGCCAGCCCCGCCTGCTCAACCTGAAGCAGTTGATCGATTACTTCCTGCAGCATCGCCGCGAAGTGGTCACGCGCCGTACGGTCTTCCAGTTGCGCAAGGCCCGTGAGCGCGGCCATGTGCTGGAAGGTCTGGCCGTGGCGCTGGCCAACATCGACGATTTCATCGCCATTATCAAGGCGGCGCCCACCCCGCCGGTGGCGCGCCAGGAACTGATGGCGCGCGGCTGGGATTCGTCGCTGGTGCGCGAGATGCTGGACCGTGTCGACGGCGATGCCGCCGGCGGGCGCAGCGCCTTCCGTCCGGATGACCTGGCGGCCGGCTTTGGGCTGCAGGCCGATGGTCTCTACCAGCTGTCGGATGTGCAGGCCCAGGAAATCCTGAACATGCGCCTGCAGCGCCTGACCGGCCTGGAGCAGGACAAGATCATCGGCGAGTACCGGGACGTGATGGCCACCATCGCAGATCTGCTGGACATCCTGGCACGCCCGGAGCGCATCACCGGCATCATCAGCGAAGAGCTGCAGGCCATCAAGGCGGAGTTCTCGACCTCGGTCAAGGATACGCGTCGCTCGGATATCGAGATGAACGCCACCGAACTCGACACCGAAGACCTGATCACTCCGATGGATATGGTGGTCACGCTGTCGCATGGCGGCTACATCAAGAGCCAGCCGCTGTCGGAATATCGTTCGCAGAAGCGCGGCGGGCGCGGCAAGCAGGCCACCCAGATGAAGGAAAACGACTGGATCGACCAGCTCTTCATCGCCAACACGCACGACTACCTGCTGTGCTTCTCGAACCGCGGCCGGGTGTACTGGCTGAAGGTCTGGGAAGTGCCCCAAGGCACGCGTAACTCGCGCGGCAAGCCGATCGTCAACATGTTCCCGCTGGCTGACGGCGAGAAAATCACCGTGGTGCTGCCGGTCAAGGAGTTCAGCGAGGATCATTACGTCTTCATGGCGACTTCGCGCGGCACGGTCAAGAAGACCACGCTGGCCGATTTCTCCAACCCGCGCAAGGCCGGCATCATTGCCGTCGACCTCGATGAGGGCGACTACCTGATCGGCGCCGACCTGACTGACGGCAAGCATGACGTGATGCTGTTCTCGGATGCCGGCAAGGCCGTGCGTTTTGACGAGAACGATGTGCGTCCCATGGGGCGTGCAGCCCGTGGCGTGCGCGGCATGATGCTAGAAGACGGCCAGACCGTGATTGCGCTGCTGGTGGCGGGCGACGAAAGCCAGAGCGTGCTCACGGCCACCGAAAACGGCTACGGCAAGCGGACGTCCATCGCCGAATACACCCGCCATGGTCGTGGCACCAAGGGCATGATCGCTATCCAGACCACCTCGCGCAACGGCCGGGTGGTGGGCGCAGTGTTGGTCAACCCGAGCGATGAAATCATGCTCATCACGACGGGCGGCGTGCTGGTGCGCACCCGGGTGAGCGAGATTCGCGAGATGGGCCGTGCCACGCAAGGCGTCACCCTGATCAGCGTCGACGACGGCAGCGTGCTGTCGGGCGTGCGCCGCGTGGTCGAAAGCGATGCCGACGACGATGAAGGGCTGGACGAGGACATTGAGGGCGGCGATGATTCCGCTCAGACCGAATCGACTGAACCTACGGAGTAAGCAAGAAATGGCGCGCCCCTGGAATTTCTCGGCCGGACCCTCTGTCCTGCCCGAGACCGTGCTGCAGCAAGCCGCGGCCGAGATGCTGGATTGGCAAGGCAGCGGCATGTCGGTGATGGAAATGAGTCACCGCGGCCGACAGTTCGTGCAGATCTGCGATGAAGCCGAAGCCGATCTGCGCGAACTCATGAACATCCCGGCCGACTATGCCGTGATGTTCATGCAGGGCGGCGGCCTGGGTGAAAACGCGATCGTCCCGATGAACCTGATCGGGCGGCGCGGTGCGCCGGCGGCCGATTTTGTCGTCACGGGTCACTGGTCGACGCGTTCTCACAAGGAAGCCGGTCGCTACGGCGATGCGCACATCGCCGCCAGCAGCGCACTGCCGGCCGAGATCGACGGCCGCGCCCGGAAGGGTTTCACCTATGTGCCGCCGGTGTCGTCCTGGCAGGTGCGGCCGCAAGCCTCCTACCTGCATCTGTGCAGCAACGAGACCATCGGCGGGGTCGAGTTCACCGAGTGGCCCGATCTGGCCGAACTGGGGGCGCCCGATGTGTCGCTGGTGGTGGATGCCTCGTCGCATTTCCTGTCGCGTGAGCTGGATGTCACCCGCAGCGGGCTGCTGTTTGCCGGCGCCCAGAAGAACGCCGGACCTGCCGGCGTGACCGTCGTGATCGCCCGTCGCGATCTGCTGGGCAAGTCTTTGCCCATCTGCCCCTCGGCGTTTGATTACGCCAACGTGGCGGCCGAGCATTCGCGTTACAACACGCCGCCGACTTTCTCCATCTACGTGGCCGGCCTGGTCTACAAATGGCTCAAGGCGCAGGGCGGCGTGGCAGCGATCGAGGAGGCGAACAAAGCCAAGGCGGAGCTGCTCTATGGCTACCTGGATGCCAGCGGTTTCTACAGCAACCCGGTCGATCCGGCCGTGCGCTCACGCATGAACGTGCCGTTCGTGCTGGCCGATGAATCGCTCAATGAGGCCTTCCTGAAGGGGGCCGAAGCCGCGAACCTGCTGGCCTTGAAGGGCCACAAGAGCGTGGGTGGCATGCGTGCCTCGATCTACAACGCCATGCCGCTGGCCGGCGTGCAGGCGCTGGTTGATTACATGCAGGAGTTCGAGCGTCGCCATGGATGATTCCTTGAAGGCCAAGTTGCGGCCGCTGCGCGACCGCATCGATACCATTGATGCTCAGATTCTCGATCTGCTGTGCCAGCGTGCCCGCACTGCCCAGGAAGTGGGCGAGGTCAAGCACGCCGCCCAGGCCGATGGCCCGGTCCTGCGCCCGGAGCGCGAGGCCGAGGTCATCCGGGGCTTGCAAAGCCGCAATCCGGGGCCGTTTCCCAATCTGGCAGTCGCCGCCGTCTGGACCGAAATCATGTCCGCCTGCCGGGGGTTGGAGCGCGGCATGACCATCGCCTATCTCGGGCCGCAGGGTTCGTTTTCGGAGCAGGCGGCCCTGGAGCAGTTCGGCCGTTCGGTCACGCAGCTGCCGTGTGCCTCCTTTGACGACGTGTTTCGTGCCATCGAGGGCGGGCAGGCTGATGCCGGCATCGTGCCGGTCGAGAACTCCACCGAAGGCGCGGTCAATCGCAACTTGGATCTGCTGCTGCATACGCCGCTCAAGATCATGGGCGAGCGTTCGCTGCTGATCCGTCATTGCCTCATGACCCAGTCGGGCACCATGGAAGGCATCAAGACCATCTCCGCGCACCCGCAGGCGCTGGCGCAGTGCCAGAACTGGCTGGCACGTCATTATCCGGACCTCAAGCGGGTGGCGGCGGCCAGCAACTCCGAGGCTGCCCGTGTGGCGGCAGGCGATCCCACCGTGGCAGCCATCGCTGGTGAAGTGGCCGCGCCGGCCTGGGGGCTGAGCATCGTTGCCGCGGGTATCCAGGACGATGCCCAGAACCGCACCCGTTTTCTGGCCCTGGGGCACATCGAGCCGCTGCCCAGCGGCCGCGACAAGACCAGCGTGATTCTGGCTGTGCCCAATCGTGCCGGTGCCGTCTATGACATGCTGGCTCCGCTGGCGGTCAACGGCGTGTCCATGACGCGCTTCGAGTCGCGTCCGGCACGCACCGGTCAGTGGGAGTATTACTTCTACATCGATTGCACGGGCCACCAGCACGACAGCAACGTGCGCACCGCCTTTGCCGCCCTGGCCGAGCAGGCCGCATTCTTCAAGATCCTGGGCTCCTATCCGGCCCAGTAACTCCGGTTACGTCGTCATCATGTCGCAAGCAAACAAGACTCTCGTCGCGCCTGCCCACGTGGGCGCCATCGCGCCGTACCAGGCCGGCAAGCCCATCGAGGAACTGGCCCGCGAATTCGGGCTCGATCCGGCCGGCATCGTGAAGCTGGCTTCCAATGAGAACCCGCTGGGCATGCCGGAGTCGGCACGCCAGGCCATGCTGGCCGCCGCCAATGCGCTGGCCCGCTATCCGGATCCCAACGGTTTTGACCTGAAGGCCGCCCTGAGCCAGCGCTATGGCGTGCCGGCGAGCTGGATCACGCTGGGCAACGGTTCCAATGACATTCTGGAACTCATCGCCCTGGCCCTGCTGGAGCCGGGCAGCGCGGCGGTCTATGCCGAACATGCCTTTGCCGTGTACCGGCTGGCGACACAGGCGCGCGGGGCGCGCCACATCATGGTCGCGGCCAAGGATCATGGCCATGACCTGGATGCCATGCTGGCCGCCATCGATGCCGATACGCGGGTCGTGTTCATTGCCAATCCGAACAACCCGACCGGCACTTTCCTGCCGGGCGATGCGATCACCCGTTTCCTGGAGCAGGTGCAGCAGGCGCATGGCGAAAGCGTCACGGTGGTGCTGGATGAGGCCTATAACGAGTATCTCGATCCCGAGTTGCGCTTTGATAGCGTGGCGTTGGTGCGCCGCTTCCCCAATCTGATCATCTCGCGCACCTTCTCCAAGGCCTATGGCCTGGCCGGGCTGCGTGTGGGGTTCGCGGTGGCCCAGCCGGCCCTGACCGATCTGCTGAACCGGGTGCGCCAGCCGTTCAACGTGAATACGCTGGCCCAGGCAGCAGCCATCGCCGCGCTGGCCGACGGCGAGTTCCAGCAGCGTTCCTATGCCACCAACAAAGCCGGCAAGGCCCAGCTCGTGGCTGCCTTCGAGGCACTCAAGCTGCGTTACGTGCCCAGCTACGGCAACTTCGTGCTGGTGCAGGTGGGAGACGCCGCCCGTATCAACCTTGAGCTGCTCAAGCGCGGCGTGATCGTGCGCCCGGTGGCTGCTGATGGCCTGCCGCAATGGCTGCGCGTAAGCATCGGCCTGCCGGCGGAAAACGAACGCTTCATTGCCGCGCTGACCGAGATCCTGGCTGCATGAGTCCGGTGCAACCCACTGGTCAGCCGGCAGAGCAAGTCCTGGTGCCAGTGCTGGCGGTCGTGGGGGTCGGGCTGATCGGCGGTTCGTTTGCCGCGGCGCTGCGCCGCGCCGGCCAGGTGGGTCGCGTGCTGGGCGTGGGGCGCAACCCCGCCTCGCTGGCCGACGCGCTGGCGATGGGGCTGATCGACGAGATCGTCACGCCCCAGGAGGCAGCCGCCCGCGCCGACCTCATCATGCTGGCGACGCCGGTAGGCGGCCTTGGGCCGGTGCTGGCGAGCATGCGCGACCACCTCCAGGCCCATACCGTCCTGACGGATGCCGGCAGCACCAAGGCCGAAGTGGTGGCTGCCGCAAGCCAGGCGCTGGGCGATCGCCTGGCGGCTTTCGTGCCCGGGCATCCGATCGCCGGGGCCGAGCGCACCGGGCCGCAAGCGGCCGACGCCGACTTGTATACGGAGCGCACCGTCATCCTGACGCCATTGGCACAGAATCCACCCGAGGCCGTCCAGGCCGTGCGGGCAGCCTGGCAAGCCTGTGGCGCCGAGGTGCTGGACATGGAGGCCACGGAGCACGATCGCGTGCTGGCCTCGATCAGCCACGTGCCTCATTTCCTGTCGGCGGCTTACATGGCCCAGGTGGCCGAGGCCACCGATGCACCGCTGCGCCTGGCGCTGGCGGGCTCGGGATTTCGTGATTTCACCCGCATCGCGGCCGGTTCGCCCGAGATGTGGCGCGACATTTTTCTTTCCAACCGCGCTGCCATGCAGACCGAGCTGGCGGCGCTGCGCGCCGTGCTGGATCGCTGCGAAGCGGCCCTGGCGGCCGAAGACGGCGAGGCCTTGCAGCAATGGTTGCAGCAGGCCGCGCTGGTGCGGCGCGGATGGCGCAAGGAGGCTTCCTGATGACGACTCACCCAGCTTATCTGGATCTGCCGCCGGCGCGCCGCGCCGCTGGCGTGGTGGCCTTGCCCGGGTCCAAGAGTATTTCCAATCGTGTGCTGCTGCTGGCGGCGCTGGCCGAAGGCCGCACCCAGATCGCCGGCCTGCTCGATTCCGATGACACCCGCGTCATGCTGGCCGCCCTGCGCCAGTTGGGCGTGACCGTCACCGACCACGGCGAGGGCCGGGTCGATATCGAAGGAACCCGCCGTTTCCCGGTGATGCAGGCCGAGCTGTTTCTGGGCAATGCCGGCACCGCGTTCCGGCCGCTGACTGCAGCGCTGGCCCTGATGGGTGGCGACTACCGCCTCTCGGGCGTGCCGCGCATGCATGAGCGCCCCATCGGCGACCTGGCCGATGCGCTGCGCGCCTGGGGCGCCGACATCCAGTACCTGGGGCAGGCGGGTTATCCGCCGCTGCACATCGGGCCCAGCGCCTTGCGTGCCGACACGGTGCGGGTGCAGGGCTCGGTATCGAGCCAGTTTCTGACCGCGCTGTTGATGGCCGCTCCCCTGCAGGCGGCCGCCAGCGGCCAGCCGGTCACCATCGAGGTGGTCGGCGAGCTGATCTCCAAGCCCTATATCGACATCACCCTGAACCTGATGGCGCGTTTCGGCGTGACGGTGCAGCGCGATGGCTGGCGCGCGTTCACGGTGCCCGGTGGGGCATGCTATCGCAGCCCCGGCGCGATCGCCGTCGAAGGCGATGCCTCCAGCGCGTCGTACTTCCTGGCGCTGGGGTTGCTGGGAGGCGGCCCCCTGCGGGTCACCGGCGTTGGTGCCCAGAGCATCCAGGGCGACGTGGCGTTCGCCGATGTGGTCCAGGCCCTTGGCGGGCAGGTCAGCAAGGGGGCAGACTGGATCGAGGTGAGCGGCCGGGGCGTCGCCGAGGGTGGCCGCGTCAAGGCTTTCGATGCGGATTTCAACCTGATTCCCGATGCGGCCATGACTGCGGCCGCGATGGCACTGTTTGCCGATGGCCCCTGCCGCCTGCGCAATATCGGCAGCTGGCGCGTCAAGGAGACCGACCGCATCCATGCCATGCAGACCGAACTCATGAAGCTCGGCGCCCGGGTCGAGAGCGGTCCCGACTGGCTGGCGGTGACGCCGCCGGTGGACGGCGCCTGGCGCGACGCCGAGATCGGCACCTGGGATGACCATCGCATGGCCATGTGTTTTTCGCTGGCGGCTTTCGGGCCGGCGGCAGTGCGCATCCTGGATCCCGGCTGCGTTAGCAAAACATTTCCCACTTACTTCGATGTCTATGCCAGCCTAGTGAGCGGCTGAGGCATCACGGACTCATCATGACTGCAAACGCTGCCGGCCCGGTGCCGGTCATTACCATCGACGGCCCGACTGCCTCGGGCAAGGGCACCGTCGCACACCGCGTCGCCCAAGCGCTGGGCTTTGCCGTGCTCGACAGCGGTGCCTTGTACCGCCTGACGGCGCTGGCCTGCCTGGATGCCGCTGTCTCGCCCCAGGACGAAGCCGCCGTGGCCGCCGTGGCGCAGGGCCTGGATGTGCGCTTCGAGGGCGACAGCATCTACCTGCAAGGCCGCGAGGTCGCTGCGTTGATCCGCCAGGAGCATGTCGGCAACTATGCGTCCCAGGTGGCGGCGTACCCGGCCGTGCGCCAGGCCCTGCTGGAGCGTCAGCGGGCGTTTCGCAGCGCGCCGGGCCTGGTGGCCGACGGCCGTGACATGGGCACCATCGTCTTTCCTGACGCCCCGCTCAAGATCTTCCTGGTCGCCGATCCTGGGGCCCGTGCGCAGAGGCGTTATAAGCAGTTGATCGATAAGGGGATTTCTGCTAACCTTGATGACCTTTTGCGCGATATGCTCGAACGCGATGCGCGCGATACGCAGCGTGCGGTGGCGCCGCTGGCCCCGGCCGCCGATGCGAAGGTACTGGATTCCTCGCAGCTCACGATCGAGCAGACGGTGCAGGCCGTCCTCGATGACTGGCAGGCCTGCCAGCGTTGAAGCAGGGCGGGTAAGCCCGGAAAATTGCAGTAAACCCGATGTAGTGTCGGCGCCGCCGCCGTGTGGTGGCGCCGTGATTGAGGCCCTGACCGGCCATGTGTGCGCTCCCACGGGGCACCCCGCAAGGGCGGCACAACCGGCAGGTTTTCCCACTCCACTGCGGCGCGCAAGCCGTCGCGGTGTGTAGCAACGGCCATTTTGGCCCCATGGATTATTAACCTAATGTCTTCCGTTTCCACTACCGCCTTCGGTGGCGAAAGCTTCGCCGACCTGTTTGCCGAGAGCCTCAAGAGCCAGGACATGAAGTCCGGCGAGGTCATCAGCGCCGAAGTCGTTCGCGTCGACCATAACTTTGTCGTCGTCAACGCCGGTCTGAAGTCCGAGGCTCTGATTCCCCTGGAAGAGTTCCTGAACGACCAGGGCGAACTCGAAGTCCAACCCGGCGATTTCGTTTCCGTGGCGATTGATTCGCTGGAAAACGGCTACGGCGACACCATCCTGTCGCGTGACCGCGCCAAGCGTCTGTCGGCCTGGCTGCAGCTGGAAAAGGCCCTGGAAAATGGCGAGCTGGTGACCGGCACCATCACGGGCAAGGTCAAGGGCGGCCTGACCGTCATGACCAACGGCATCCGCGCCTTCCTGCCGGGTTCGCTGGTCGACCTGCGTCCGGTCAAGGACACGACCCCGTACGAAGGCAAGACGCTCGAGTTCAAGGTCATCAAGCTGGATCGCAAGCGCAACAACGTCGTGCTGTCGCGTCGCCAGGTGCTGGAAGCCAGCATGGGCGAAGAGCGCCAGAAGCTGCTGGAAACCCTGCACGAAGGTGCGGTGGTCAAGGGCGTGGTCAAGAACATCACCGACTACGGTGCGTTCGTGGACCTCGGCGGCATCGACGGCCTGCTCCATGTCACCGACATGGCATGGCGCCGCGTCAACGATCCGACCGAAATCCTCAACATCGGCCAGACGGTCAAGG
>JAEWJD010000370.1 GCA_023386765.1 Pseudomonadota bacterium
GTCAACAGGCAGGCCACCATGAAGGCCAGCGTCATGCCCACGCTCACGGCAACGTTTACGTCGGCCACGCCGAAGAAACTCCAGCGGAACCCGCTCACCAGGTAGACCACCGGGTTGAACAGCATCACGGTCTGCCAGAACGGGGGCAGCATCTGGATGGAATAGAAGGTGCCGCCCAGGAAGGTCAGGGGCGTGATCACCATCAGCGGGATGATCTGCAGTTTCTCGAAACCGTCGGCCCAGACGCCGATGATGAAGCCGAACAGGCTGAACGTCACTGCCGTGAACACCAGGAAGGCCAGCATCCAGATCGGGTGCTGGATGTCATAGGCCACGAACAGCCTAGCCGTCAGCAGCATGATCAGACCCAGCAGGATCGACTTGCTGGCCGCCGCCCCCACATAGCCGATCACGATCTCGGCATACGAGATCGGTGCGGAGTGGATCTCGTAGATGGTGCCCGAGAAACGCGGCATGTAGATGCCAAAGGAGGCATTGGCCACGCTCTGGGTCAGCAACGCCAGCATGATCATGCCCGGCACGATGAAGGCGCCGTAGCTCACGCCGTCGATCTGCACCATGTGCGAACCGATGGCCGAGCCGAACACCACGAAATACAGCGAGGTCGAGATGACCGGCGAGGCCACGCTTTGCATCAGCGTGCGCCGCATGCGGGCCATTTCGAACAGAAAGATGGCGCGGATGGCGTACCAGTTCATGATTGCGTGCTCACCAGGCTGACAAAGATCTCCTCCAGCGTGCTTTCGGAGGACTGCAGGTCGTGGAAACCGATGCCCAGGGCGTCCAGCTCGCGCAACAGCGGCTGTACGGTCTCGCCCCCGGCCAGGGCCTCGTAGGTATAGTTGAGGCGCCGGCCCTCCTCGTCCAGCGAGAGCTCGTAGCCGGCCAGCGAGGCCGGCAGCGCGGCCAGGGGTGCATTCAGCGAGAGCGTGAGCTGTTTCTTGCCCAGTTTGCGCATCAGCGCCTGGGTCTGTTCGACCAGGATGATCTCGCCCTTGCGGATCACGCCTACCCGATCCGCCATTTCCTGGGCTTCTTCGATGTAGTGCGTGGTGAGAATGATGGTCACGCCCTGCTCGCGCAGGCGCCGCACCATGTCCCACATGCCGCGGCGCAGCTCCACGTCGACACCCGCGGTCGGCTCGTCCAGGAACAGGATGCGCGGCTCGTGCGACAGCGCCTTGGCGATCATGACGCGCCGTTTCATGCCGCCGGAGAGCGCCATGATGCGGCTGTCTTTCTTGTCCCAGAGCGAGAGTTCGCGCAGGATCTGCTCGACCAGTGCCGGATTGGCCGGCTTGCCGAACAGCCCACGGCTGAAATTGACGGTGCTCCAGACGGTTTCGAAGGCGTCGGTCGTGAGTTCCTGCGGCACCAGCCCGATGCTGCGGCGCGCCTCTCGGTAATCGCGCACGATGTCGTGCCCGTCGGCCAGCACGCTGCCACTGCTGGCATTGACGAGGCCGCAGATGATACTGATCAGCGTGGTCTTGCCCGCCCCGTTGGGGCCGAGCAGCGCGAAAATCTCGCCGCGGCGGATTTCCAGGTTGATATTCTTGAGAGCCTGATGGCCCGATGCGTAGACCTTGGACAGGTTCTGGACGCTGATGACGCTTTCGCCGTGCACGGCTACCTCGCTAAATCCATGCGGCGCTTGCCGCCGGGTCAAACAATTACGATAACGCCAATTCCGTCCGCGGCGCTCGACAACTGTTGTCATCGGCTTCGGACAATGACGGGACGGCCCGGGCCGTCCCGTCGCGTCTCAGGGCGCGCCCTGGGCCAGCACCCGGCACACCGCCGCGGTCAGCTGGGCCAGCTCGTCGGATGTGATGGTGAAGGCCGGCGTCAGGTAGACGATACGCCCGAAAGGCCGCACCCACACGCCTGCCTCGACCAACCGGCGCTTGAGCGTGACCAGATCGACGATGGCCGGCAACTCGACCGCGCCGATCGCCCCCATCACCCGCACATCGGTCACCCAGGGCAGGTCGGCGCAAGGAGCGAGCCCCTGGCGCAAACCGGCCTCGATGGCCCGCACTTGAGCCAGCCGGGGTTCGCGCTCGAACAGGTCCAGCGACGCATTGGCCGCCGCGCAAGCCATGGCATTGCCCATGAAGGTCGGGCCGTGCATCAAGGCATGTCCCGCCTGTTCGGACAGAAATCCCTCGAAGATGCGTTCGCTGGCGACGGTGGCCGCCAGCGGCAGGGTGCCGCCGGTCAAGGCCTTGGACAGCGTGATGATATCGGGACGCACGCCGGCCTGCTCAAAGGCGAACATCGTGCCGGTGCGCCCGAAACCGGTGAAGATCTCATCGAAGATCAGCAGCAGGTCGAACTCATCAGCCAGCGCACGCAGCTCGCGCAGCACCTGCGGTTCGTGCATCAGCATGCCGCCGGCGCCTTGCACCAGCGGTTCGAGCACGATGCCGGCCAGGCCAGCGGCTTCGCGTTCGAGGCAGGCGCGCAGCGCCTTGAGGCTGGCCTCGTCGCGCGGCAGATCGGCCTGCACATGTTCGATCAGCATGCCCCGAAAGGCGCTGTGCATGCCTTCCTCGGGATCGCAGACAGCCATCGTGCCGAAGGTGTCGCCATGGTAGCCGCCCCGGAAAGACAGGAAGCGTCGACGTTCGGTGCGCCCCTGATTCATCCAGAACTGCAACGCCATCTTCATGGCGACCTCGACGGCCACCGATCCGGAATCGGTATAAAACACCCGATCCAGGCCCGGACCCAGGCTGTCGGCCAGGCGCTGCGCCAGCCTGAGCGCAGGCTCATGCACCATGCCGCCGAACATGACATGAGGCATGGCCTGCAACTGGGCCGCGACCGCCTGGGCGATATGGGGGTGGTTGTAGCCGTGGCAGGCCGTCCACCAGGACGCCACGCCATCGATCAGGCTGCGGCCATCGGCCAGGGTCAGGCGCGTGCCTTCGGAACGGACCACGGCCAAAGGGGGCGCGGCCGTCTGCATCTGGGTATAGGGCAGCCAGATATGCGGATAACCCTGGCTCATCCAGTCGGGAACACTCATGCGGACTCCTGCTAAGGCGGGCCCTGGCCGGGCACGCTCTACTACAATGGGCCTCGTATTTTATGATCAGGCGCCAGACGCGCCGGCCCCATCGGCGTCGCAAGCGGCCCATGTCCAAACTAGATGCTCTCTTTCTTCGCGCTCTCGATGACGCGCGAGCTGCCCACCGCTTGCGCGTTCTGCGCCCGGTCGAGCCTGCCGCGCCCGGGCGCCTGCGGCTCAACGGGCGCGAACTGCTCAATTTTTCCAGCAACGACTACCTCGGCCTGTCGCAACATCCGGCCCTGATCGCGCGCTCGCGCGATTGGGCCCGGCAGGCCGGCAGCGGCGCTTCACGCCTGGTGACCGGCACGCTGCCCCAGCATCAAAGCGTCGAAGCCAAGCTGGCGCGCGCCAAAGGCACCGAAGCCGCCCTGCTGCTGGCGTCGGGCTGGCAGGCCAATGCGGCCGTGCTGCCAGCGCTGTTCCAGGCCTGCGGCACCGTGCGCCTCTACACGGATCGGCTCAACCACGCCAGCATGCATCAGGGCTGCGCCGGCCAGCGCCAGATCCGCTACCGCCACAATGACCTGAACCATCTGGAGTCCCTGCTGATGCGTGACCGGGGTTTGCCCGGCACCCCCTTCATCCTCACCGAAAGCGTCTTCAGCATGGACGGCGATCGCAGCGACGTGGCGGCCTTGTCCGCGCTGGCCGCCCGCCATGATGCCTTTCTCTACCTGGACGAAGCGCACGCCACCGGCGTGCTCGGCCCGGCAGGCATGGGGCTGTCGGGGTTGGCGCCGGGCGGCGTGGATCTCATCATGGGAACCTTCAGCAAGGCGCTGGGCAGCTTCGGCGCCTATGTGGCGGGATCACGCGCGCTGTGCGATTACCTGGTCAACCACTGCTCGGGCCTGATCTACACCACGTCCCTGCCGCCGGCGGTGCTGGGCGCCATCGATGCCGCGCTGGATCTCGTGCCCACGCTGGACGCCGAACGCGCCCACCTGCAGGCCCTGGGGGAGCGTCTGCGCACCGGACTGGCTGCACTCGGCCTGGACAGCGCCGCTTCGTCCACCCAGATCGTGCCGGCCCTGGTCGGCGAGGCCGCGCAGGCCGTGACGCTGGCCCAGACGCTGCAGGAGGCCGGGCTGCTGGCCGTGGCCATCCGCCCGCCCACGGTGCCGGACGGCACCAGCCGGTTGCGCTTTGCCCTGAGCGCGGCGCACCACCAGACAGACGTCGACACCCTGCTCGATGCCCTCAAAGGCGCACTCTCTTGAACCGCCCCACCCTGTATTTCGTGCATGGCTGGGGCTGCGATGCCCGGATATGGCAACCGCTGCGAGAACGCCTGGCCGACTGGCCCCAGTCCGTGGCCGAGGCCGGCTACTTCGGCGCTTCCTGCGCCGCCGCCCCGGACGGCCCCGTGATCGCCATCGGGCATTCGCTGGGGGGCATGCGCCTGCTGGCCGATCCCCCTGCCCAATGCCTGGGCCTGGCCCTGATCAACAGCTTTCCCCGCTTCAGTGCCGCCCCGGACTGGCAGGCCGGCACACCCGCCCGGCTGATCGACCGCATGCTGGCCCGCCTCACACGGCAACCGCATGCCGTGCTGGCTGATTTCCTGGCGCGTGCCGGCGGCCCGGCCTGCCCGCCGCTGCCAGGCTGGGACCCCACGGCGCTGGACACCGAACGGCTGCGTACCGATCTGCTGCGCCTGCGCGATGATGACCAACGCCCCGCCCTGCAAGGCTGGCAGCGGCCGCTGGCAGCGCTGGCGGCGGCCGACGATGCCATCGTGGCCCCTGCCCTGATGCAAGACGCGCTGCCCCGCGCCGGACAATGGCTGCCGACCGGCGGCCACCTCCTGCCCTGGGTTGCCGCCGACGACTGCGCCGCCTTCCTGCGCGGTTTCCTGGCGCAATGGGAGGCCTGATGAGCGCCCGCGATGCCACCCTTGCCCTCGTGGCACGCCGCTTCGGCACGGCCGCCGCCACCTATGAACGCCACGCCCAGGCCCAGCGTCATGCCGCGCAGACCCTGGCCTGCCGTATCGCGGCGCTGCCGCTGCCGCCACGCCCGCGCATTCTGGAGATAGGCTGCGGCACCGGCCTGCTGTCACAGGCCCTGGCCGCCCGCCTGGGCGAAGCCGACTGGACCCTCACCGATGTGTCACCGGACATGCTGGCCCAGGCACGCGCCACCCTGACGCTGCCGGGGCCGGTCCATTTCGCCGTCATGGATGGCGAGCACCCGCAAGGCCTGGCCGGCAGCTACGACCTGATCTGCTCCAGCCTGGCCATGCAATGGTTCAGTGATCTGAACACCGGCTTGCTGCGGTTGGCCGGCCTGCTGCGCCCGGGTGGCTGGCTGGCGACGGCCACGCTGGCCGACGGCAGCTTCACCGAATGGCAACAGGCCCATGACGGACTTGGCCTGCAGGCCGGCACCCCCGCCTACCCGGCAGCCGACAGCATCCATGCCGGGTTGCTACCGGGGCACGTGGACTGCGAGGCGCATCGTCTGCAACACCGCGACGGGCTGGATTTCGTGCGTGCCCTCAAGGGTATCGGCGCGACCGTGCCGCGCGCCGGACACCGCCCCCTGAACGCCGGACAGCTACGTGCCGTCATGCATCGATTCGAACAGCAAGGAGCCCAAGTGACCTATCAATTCGCCTATGGCCAATGGCAACGCCCGCAAGGCGTCTTCGTCACCGGCACCGACACCGGCGTGGGCAAGACCCTGGTAAGCGCCGTACTGGCGCGCGCCTGGCAGGCGCACTACTGGAAGCCGCTGCAAACGGGCCTGGCCGACGAGCCGGGCGACAGCGCCACGGTGGCTGAACTGGCGCAATTGCCGCCGGCACGCCGCCATGAGCCAGCCTACGCCCTGCAGGCGCCCCTGTCGCCCTGGGCCGCGGCCCCGCTGGAACAGGTCCGCATCGATCCCCGGCGCCTGGTGCCGCCGGTGGTCGACGGCCCCCTGGTGGTCGAGGGCGCGGGCGGGCTGTATGTACCCATCGACGATGAGCACATGATGCTGGACTACATCGCCGCCCTGGGCATGCCGGTCGTGCTGGCCGCCAGAAGCGGCCTGGGCACCATCAACCACACCCTGCTCAGCCTGCAGGCCCTGCGCCAGCGCGATATCGCCGTGCTCGGTGTGGTGATGAGCGGCTCGCCCTCGCCCGGCAACCGGCTGGCCATCGAACGCTTCGGCCGGACCCGCATCCTGGCCGAGATTCCGCAACTCGACCGTGTCGACGCCGCCGCCGTGACGCAACAGGCCAAGGCCATCGCGCCGCTGGAGACGTTGCTCGTGCCGCGCTGAAGCGAGCGTTCAGGCCGGCACTGCCGGCGCGGCAGGCGCCACCGGACGCGGGGCACCGAGGGCGCTGCCCATGGAAGCGGCCACGATCATGCCGATGGCCAGCCATTGGGTCAGGCTCAGATACTCATCCAGCAACGCCAGCGCCAGCACCGCCGCCACCGCCGGCTCCATGCTGATCATGATGCCGAAAGCCTGTTGCGGCAGACGCTTGAGCGCCACCATTTCCAGCGAAATGGGAATCGCACTGGAAAGTGCCGCCACCCCCAGCCCCACCAATAGGATGGCGGGCGTGAGCAGGCTGGCGCCGGCATGAGCCACCCCCACCGGCACCACCACCAGCGCGGCGACGGCCAGGCCCAGCGCCACGGAATGACCGGCATGCAGGTGGCCGACACGCTTGCCAAACAGGATGTAGGTCGCCCAGCAGGCGGCAGCCATCAAAGCCAGCACGACGCCTTGGGGATCAAGCGTGCTGACGGTATGACCCAACGGCAGCAGCAGGCCCAGTCCGGCCATGGCCAGTGCCACCCACACGAAGTCGACGGCGCGGCGTGACGACAGCAAGGCCACGGCCAGCGGCCCGGAAAACTCGATCGCCACGGCCACCCCGAAAGGAATGGTGCGCAGCGACAGATAGAAACAGAGGTTCATCAGGCCCAGCGCAGCGCCATAGGCCGCCACCATGCGCAGATCGCGGCGCGAAAGCCGCCAGCGCCACGGCCGCCACAGCAGCAAAAGCAGCAAGGCCGACAGGCCGACCCGCAAGGCGGTAGTGCCCTGCGCGCCCACCTGGGGGAAAAGTACCTGTTTGGCCCAGGACGTTCCCAGGCCCAGAAACGTGACCGCCCCGAGAATCGCCAGGGGAGGAAGCAAAACGGTATAGCGAGAAGTAGACATGCCGGAACTTTATTGCGTTACGCTCTTTATTTGGGCTCTATTTAATACGTCTGAATGAAAGTTTCGCTCTCTTGATGCCATCCTCCACCGCCATCGAGCTGGATTCCTTCGATCTGGCCATTCTCGCCATCCTGCAACGCGACAACACGGTGCCGCAGCGCGAGATCGCGCGCGCCATCCACCTGTCGGCCCCGGCCGTCCAGCGCCGCATCCGGCGGCTGCGCGCCAGCGGCGTCATCCGCGCCGAAGTGGCGGTGCTCGATCCCACGATGCTGGGCCGCCCGCTCACGCTCATGGTCGAGCTGCACCTGCATGACGAACACCCGCGCCACACCGAAACGCTGCGTGCGCGCATCCTGGCCGAGCCGGCCGTGCAGCAGTGCTATCCGATCACCGGCGAGGCCGACTATCTGCTGGTGATCACCGCGGCCAACATGAGCGATTACGATGCGCTGACCGAACGCCTGTTCCGTGGGGACGACAACATCCGGCGTTTTCGCACCTCGGTCGCCCTGGGCTGCCTGAAAGCCAGCCTGAACGTGCCGCTGCCCAGCTGAGGCCGGCAGGCCGGTCGCGCGATTGCACGATACGCACTACACTTTTTACGAAACCCCATCCCTGCGGCGAGCCTCGCCGGCACCGGCGGCCCGCCTTGCAGCCGGCTGGCTGCCCGACCCTCACGCAACATCACGACAAGCCCAATCGAGAGCGGCGGCACCATGAGCGCATTGATCCATCGACCTACCGGCTGCCCGGCAGCCCCGGCCAGCGGACCGGCGCCCTCGCCGCCTGCACGCCACGCATGAACGGCATGGATATCAACCTCATCCGCAATTTCGTGGAGATCGTCGATGCGCTCAGCCTGAGCGCGGCGGCCCGGCGGCGCGATGTTACACGCTCCAAGGTGAGCAAGGAACTCAAGGCGCTGGAAACGTCGCTGGGCGTGAAGCTGCTGCACCGGACCACCCGGCGCATCCTGCTGACCGCCCCCGGCGAAGTGCTCTACGCGCACGGCCGCAGCATCATCCAGGAGGTCGAATCGGCACGCGAAGCGCTCGATGCGCTACAGCACGTGGTCAGCGGCTCGGTCAGGCTCAGCATCCCCACGGGCCTGGGAGAGCTGTATCTGGCCGACCTGCTGCTGGCCTTTCACAAGCGCTATCCGCAGGTTCGCATCCGGGTCCTGTTCTCCAACCGCGTCAACGACCTGATGAGCGCGAAGATCGATGTCGCGGTGCGGCTGGCCAAAGACGTGCAGGATCACCTGGTGGCGCGCGATCTCGGGCCGGTCGAATTCGGTCTATACGCCCACAGCGATTTCGCAAAGAGCCACCGTTTCGCCAATCCCACCGAAATCCCGCATGGCGTGCTGATCCTGCCGCCTGGCGATGGCAAAACCTATGCCATCACGATCCGCAACCAGCAGGAGGAGATCGCACTGAAATGCGAGCCCTACCTGACGAGCGAACATTTCCCCTTCCTGAAGCAATCGATGCTCAAGGGCTGCGGCGTGGCGGCGCTGCCCCACTACATGGTGATGGATGAGTTGCGCATGGGATCGGTGCAACGCATCTGCCCCGACTGGAGCATCTCGGGGCTGGGCGACCGGCTGTACATCATCACGGCCGAGGATCGTCGCCCTTCCCAGGCGGTCAAGGTGATGACCGACTTCCTCAGGACGAACCTGAAGCGGTTCGTCTCCTGAGGCCGCGCGGCACCGGCGTTCAGTTGTCCAGCGCGATGTGGTTGTCGGCAATGACCTGACGCCACATCTTCCCATCCGACTTCAGAAAGGCATCGAGCTGGGCCTGGGTCTGCGGCGGCTGCGCCACCAGATACTGGTTGTTCAGGGTGGTGATGAAGGCCGGGTCCTGCATGACCGTATCGATCGCCTGCTGCAGCCGCTGCGCGACGGGCGCGGGCGTGGCCATCGGCACCGCGATGCCGAACCAGGTCGAAGCACGGAAATCAGGAAATCCCGATTCGGCAATCGTCGGGGTCTGCGGCAGAAACGCCAGGCGCTCGCGTCCGGTGGTGGCGATGGGCACCAGCTTGCCGGCCTTGATCTGCGGCAGGGAGGTTCCGATCACGTCCACCATCATCTGTGTATCGTTGGACATCAGCGCGGTCAACGCCGGCGCACTGCCATTGAACGGGATATGGGTAGCCCCCACGCCCAGGCGCGACTTGATCAGCTCGGTCGTCAGTTGCAGCGGGTTGCCCAGCCCGATCGAGCTGTAGTTGAGCTGGCCGCGGTGGGCCTTTTCATAGGCTTTCAAGCCCTCGATATCCTTGATCCCGGTCTGGCTGTTGGTGACCAGCACCAGGGGGGCTTCGGCCAGGATGTTGATCAGCTTGAGTTCGGTATCGGGGTTGTAGGTCAGCTTCTTGTACAGCAGCGGGTTGAGCACCATGCTCGCATTGCTGGCCAACAGCAGGGTGTAGCCGTCAGCCGGCGCGCGCCACGGCCGAGGCCGCGATGATGGTGTTGGCGCCGGGTTTGTTCTCCACGATCACCGGCTGCTTGATCTCGGCGGCCAGCGAGTTGGCCAGCGTGCGTGCCAGCACGTCGGCCGATCCGCCCGGGGCATAGGGTGCGATCAGCCGGATGGGCTTGTCGGGAAAGGCGTCCTGCTGGGCCGAGACGCTGGCCGTGGCCGCCAGCAGGCAGATGGCGATTGCCGTTTTTTTCATGGGTTATCTCCTCGATGCTTTGAATGAATCACACCTTGCGCTGCGACGATCCCCAATAGGCGTCGCGCAGCTTTCTTTTTGCGATTTTTCCGTTGTCATCCCGCGGCAGGGTCTGGAACATGAAACCGCGCGGCAGCTTGTAGGCAGCCAGCCGGCCCTTCAACCATTGCAGCAGCGCTTGCTCCAGCCCGCCGGCCTCGCCAGCCGGTTCGACCAACGCCAGCAGCTTTTCGCCATACTCGGGATCCGGCACGCCGATCACCGCGCAATCCGATACCCCGGGATGCTTGAGCAACTCGTTTTCGATCTCTGCCGGGTAGATATTGACCCCGCCGGAAATCACCAGATCGGAATCACGGTCACACACATACAAAAAGCCATCTGCATCGAGATACCCCATATCGCCCAACGTGATCAGGTCGTCGAAGGCGATGGCTTGCCGGGCTGCCTCGTTGCCACGGTAGGTGAAATCGGCATAGGCGGGCTGGCGCACGTAGATCAACCCCACCTCCCCCACGGGCACGGGCTGGCGCGCTTTGTCCAGGATCCGCACCTTGGCGTCGAGCAGCGGCCGACCAGCACTGCCCGGACGTGCCAGTGCATCCTGGGCATGCATGAAGGTGACCAGGCCTGCCTCGCTGGAAGCATAGGTTTCATGAATGATGGGCCCCATCCACTCGATCATGGCCTTCTTCACTTCGGGCGCACACGGCGAGCCGGTCGAGGCGATGAAGCGCAACGACGAAATGTCATAGCGCTGGCGCACCTGCTCTGGCAAGCGCAACAGGCGCACATACATGATGGGCACCATGTAGGCGGTATCGATGCGATGCGTCTGGACCAATTGCAGAAACTGCTCCGGATCAAAGCGCGAGGTCAGCACCACGCATTCGCTGAGCATCAGGGCATTCTGGAAATACAGGCTCGGTGCGCTGTGATAGATAGGCGCCGTCAGCAGGCTGCGAGCCCCCTGGCGCAGGCCATAGGCGGTCTCCACCAGCTTGCGGTTGACGGCCTGGCGTTGCGCCAACTCCTCGACCGGAAACGTGTCGCGTACCACGCCCTTGGGACGGCCTGTCGTACCCGACGTGTAGGCCATATGGCCACGCGGGGCAACCAGCGGCCCGTCATAGCACGCCTGTTCGGCCAGCCAGGTCTCGTAATCACAGCCGCCCGCGGCAGCATCGATGACGAGTTTTGGAATCGCCGTCTGCAGCGCCGGCTGCAGGGCATCGAGCAAATCCTGGCTGCTCAGCAAGACCTTGGCGCCGCTGTCTTCCAGGAGGAAACCGATTTCCGCGGCCGTGAAATGCCAGTTGATCGGGCAGTACACCACGCCCGCCAGACGGCAGGCATGCACCACATCGGCATACTGCAGGCAGTTCTTCAGCAGCACGGCCAGCACGTCGCCCGGCTGCAGTCCCAGTTGCACCAATCCCTGCGCCAGGCGCAGGCCACGCTCCTGCTGCTGCGCGGGATCCCGCTGCTGCCCCTCGCACAGCAAGGTGGAATGGGGTTGCGGTCTCATCAACGGGCTCCCTTGGCCATGGCCTTGGCCTGGGCCCAGTCATCGTCGCTCCAGGCCTGGTAATCGGTGAAGTAGGCACCATTGGCCAGCGCGTCGCCGCCATCGAGCGTGATGGTCTGCCCATTGAGCCAAGTGTTGCCCGGGGCCAGCAGAAAGGCGGCCAGATTGCCGATATCCTCGCCCGTGCCGAGTCGGCGCATGGGATTGTCGAGCTGGCGCTGGCGCGCCGAATCCTGGTTGCCTTCGATACCGGGACGCAGACGCTGGCTGGCCCCTTCGGTCGGGATCACACCCGGTGCTATGGCATTCAGGCGGATACCCTTGGGCCCCCACTCCACCGCGAGGGATTTGGTCATCGCGTCCAACCCGGCCTTGGACATGGCCGATGGCACCACGAACGGCGCCCCCGTGTCGACCCAGGTCACCACGATGGACAACACCGCGCCGGGCAGCCCCTGCGCGATCCATTGCCTGCCAACCGCCTGCGTGACGTAGAACGTCCCCCGGAACACGATGTCGGAAATAGCATGGAAACCGTTGATGCTCAGGTCTTCAGTGCGGCTGACGAAGTTGCCGGCGGCATTGTTGATCAATGCCGTGAGCGGACCATGCTGCTGCCAGATGTGATCCACCTGCCGGGTCACGGCCTCTGCATCGCGGATGTCCAGCGCATGCGCGAAGGCCTGGGCGCCGTGGGTCTCTCGCAATGCCTTGACCGCTTCCTGCAGCACCGCCTCGCGGCGTCCCCACAGATGCACCTCGGCCCCCAGCGAGGCCAGCTTGCCGGCCATGGCAAAACCCAGCCCCGTTCCCCCTCCCGTCACCAGCACCCGCTGTCCACGGTACAAATCGGTCTCGAACATATGGTCTCCTCCAGCGTTTCAAGCACTGTAGAGACATCGCTGTCCGGGAAATAGCAGCCAGGCGGAACCAGTTTGTTTCCACTCAGGAAACAAACTGGCGGGATTCGCTTCACTTGCGGCGGCCTGCATGCAAAAAAAAAGGGTGCCCAACGGCACCCCAAAACACTCCACCCTACATACGAAACACGTCGGCGCTTATGCCGCCTGCACCTGCTTGCCGCCCTGTTCGAACTGGGCTTCCTCGGTCGAACCGGTCAGGGCCGTCGTCGAGGACTGGCCGCCTTCGATGGTCTGCGTGACAGCATCGAAATATCCGGTACCGACTTCGCGCTGGTGCTTGACCGCGGTAAAGCCCAGATCGGCGGCCGCGAACTCTTTCTGCTGCAGTTCGACGAAGGCGCTCATCTGGCGGCGGGCATAGCCATGGGCCAGCTCGAACATGCCGTAGTTCAGCGAATGGAAGCCGGCCAGCGTGATGAACTGGAACTTGTAGCCCATGGCGCCCAGCTCGCGCTGGAACTTGGCGATGGTGGCGTCGTCCAGGTTTTTCTTCCAGTTGAACGACGGTGAGCAGTTGTAGGCCAGCAGCTTGCCCGGATACTTGCGATGGATCGCCTCGGCGAACTTGCGGGCATACTCCAGATTGGGCGTGGAGGTCTCGCACCAGATCAGGTCGGCATAGGCGGCATAGGCCAGGCCACGCGAAATGGCCTGATCGATACCGGCGCGGGTGCGGAAGAAACCTTCGACCGTCCGCTCGCCGGTGATGAAGGGGCGATCATTTTCGTCCACGTCGCTGGTGACCAGGTCGGCCGCATCGGCATCGGTACGCGCCAGCAACAGCGTGGGCGTGCCCATCACGTCGGCCGCCAGACGCGCGGCCACCAGCTTGGCCACGGCATCGCGGGTGGGCACCAGCACCTTGCCGCCCATGTGGCCGCACTTCTTGACCGAGGCAAGCTGGTCCTCGAAGTGCACCCCGGCCGCGCCGGCTTCGATCATGCCTTTCATGAGTTCAAAGGCATTGAGCACGCCGCCGAAACCAGCTTCGGCGTCGGCCACGATGGGCGCGAAGAAATCGATATAACCCTCATCGCCGGGCTGGCGGCCTTCCATCCACTGGATCTGATCGCAGCGGGCCAGCGAATTGTTGATGCGGCGCACCACCTGCGGCACCGAATTGGCCGGGTAGAGGGATTGGTCGGGATACATCTCACCGGCCAGGTTCGCATCACCGGCCACCTGCCAGCCCGAGAGATAGATGGCCTTCAGGCCGGCCTTGACCTGCTGCATGGCCTGGTTGCCGGTCAGCGCGCCCAGCGAATTGACGAACGGTTCGCTGTGCAGCAACTCCCACAGACGGGTAGCGCCACGGCGGGCCAGCGAATGTTCGATGGCGATCGAGCCGCGCAAGCGGATGACCTCATCGGCGCCGTAGGCGCGCGTGATGCCCTTCCAGCGCGGGTTCTCGGCCCACTCTTGTTGCAGATTACGGATGTCGTTGTCGCGTTGGCTCATGATGTTCCTCCGATGGATGGTTTTGCAAGACTAGGGATTCAGGGTCTGGGGCTGCCGTGAATCCGTGCGACACAGTCTACGAGAATGCTGCGCAGCAGCGACTGTTTGCCAGCGGAGGAAATCCATTTATTTTTCATTTAATCTCAATAACTTATGAGTTTAATTTCATAATATGGAAACGAATTTGGCGCCATGAAATCCATTTTCGCTGCTTTGCAGCATGGGCTTTCACATGCCGGCATATGCTTTTCACCATGCAAAAAAAGCAGCCTGTGAACGCCTACAATGCAGCTTTCCGATCTTTGCTTTTCTGCCATGCCGCTTTCCCATGCGCCGCTGGGCCATCACGTGGCCTACCCCAGCGAATATGACGCCTCGCTGCTGTTTCCCATTCCCCGTACCGAGAACCGCGCCGGGCTAGGCCTGTCCGGCCTGCCGCCGCTGGCCGGACAGGCTCTGCCGTTTCGCGGGGTGGACATCTGGACGGCCTATGAACTCTCCTGGCTGGACGCCAAGGGCAAGCCGCGCGTGGCTATGGCGAGTTTCGCCATCCCGGCCGACAGTCCCTGCATCATCGAGTCCAAGTCATTCAAGCTCTATCTGAACTCGTTCAACCAGACACGCCTGCCCAATGCCCATGCGCTGCGCGAGCGCCTCCTGGAAGACCTGTCAAAGGCTGCCGGCGCATCCATCGAGATGGATTTCATGCTGCCGCAGCACTTCAGCAGCCAGGCCATCGCAGAGCTGGCCGGTTTCAATCTCGACAAGCAGGATATCGAGATCGACCGGTACCAGCCGGCGCCCGAGCTGCTGGCCTGCCTGCCAGGTGATGAGGTCGAGGAGACACTGGTGTCACAGCTGCTGAAATCCAACTGCCCGGTCACCGGCCAGCCGGACTGGGGCAGCGTGCAGATCCGCTACCGGGGCCGCCCGATAGACCGGGCGGCGCTGCTCAGGTACATCGTGTCCTTCCGCCAGCACACGGAGTTCCACGAGCATTGCGTCGAGCGCATGTATTGCGACCTGATGCGCGCCTGCCAGCCCAGCGAGCTGACCGTGTATGCGCGCTATACGCGGCGCGGCGGGCTGGATATCAACCCCTGGCGCAGCAACCTCCAGGACGCCCCGCCCGCCAACCTGCGCACCGCCCGCCAGTAAGCCCTTGCCGCGCCTTGCCGTTCAGGCTGCGCTGCGGCGCGCCTGCACGGCAATCCACTGCGCCAGCAGCGCGCCCACGGCAAACGCCAGGCCCGCTCCGATCCAGGGGCCCTTGGCGAGCCCGGCATCCAGCATGATGCCGAAGCCCAGCGGCCCGAGCGCCGAGCCCACGTCCATGCCCGAATAGACCAGGCCATAGACTGAACCGGTCGAGCCCTTGGGCGTGACGCGACGGATCAGCATGTCACGCGAAGGCGCGGCTACGCCGGAGCAGAAGCCGGCCAACCCCACCACGAAGGCCGCCAACGAGGCCGGCACCCAGCCCATGGCCAGCAGCACCAGCGTCAGGCCGGCCAGGATGAGCGCTGCCGTCACGGTGCGTTCGGTGCGCGGCGTGGCCGACACCAGAAAGCCGCCGGCCGCCATGCCGGCCGCCGAGGCCAGCATATACCCCGACAAGGCCGTGCTGGCCGTGACGCGCGACAGGTCGTAAAGCTGGCCCAGCAGCGGAATGGTGTAGTTCTGCACCGCCGAAAACGCCACCGACGTCGCGGCAAAGAACAGGAAAGCCCCCCACAGCGCCGGGCGTGCCAACAGGTCCTTGAGCGTCTGCAGCGCGCTTTGCTGCGGCGCGCCGGGTTTGCCCTCCGCACTGTTTTCCTGCGGCACGGCCCCGCCCAGCAGGTTGCGCCCCAGGATGGTCAGCAACAAGATGAAGGCGATCAACGCCGCCGCCGAGAACGTCGCCACCCGCCAGTTCGACAGCAGTGTGATGGAGGTGATGAACACCGGCGTGAGCGCCCAGCCCAGGTTGCCGGTCAGTCCATGAGCCGAATAGGCATGCCCCAGGCGAGCCGCGCTGACGCGGTGATTGATGATGGAATAGTCGGCCGGATGGAAAATCGAATTGCCCACCCCGCCGATCACGGCAGCTACCATCAGCATGGTGTAGCCGTTGGCCGAGCCGATCAGCACGGCCGACAGCACGAAGCAGCTCAGGCCGAACCACAGCACCGGCCGCGCACCGACCCGGTCGACCACGAAGCCCGAAGACGCCTGCCCCAGTCCGGACACCACGAAAAAGACCGACACCAGCAGACCCAGGCGCGCAAAATCCAGATCAAAGGCCAGGCCGAGCGACACATAGAGCGACGGCAGGATCAGCTGGAAGAAATGCGAACTGGCATGGGCCACGCCGATCAGCATGATCACCTGCCAGTCTCGGCGGCGCAAAAGAGGAGAGTCGGGACTATCAGGGGAAAGGGCGCTAGCGGTCGTCATAAATATCGCGGGCCGCGTCAACGCGGCCCCAGCAAGGTCTCCATTCGATGGCGGCCCGCAGCCACCACCCTCCATGGGCCGCTAGACGCGGCCTCTTTGTCTGTCGGGCTTTACCGCCCCGTGCGGTTCAACCCGCCTTCTCGCGGATGGCCGGCCAGGCACGCTGCAGGTAGTACAGCATGGACCAGACCGTCAGGACAGCCGCCACCACGATGAGCACATTGCCCCAGATCCGGGTGCTCAGCCCGAACAGGGTTTGATCGTAGAGCAGGCAAGGAATCGCCACCATCTGCGCGGCCGTCTTGAACTTGCCCAGCCAGTGCACGGCCACGCTGGCGCTGGCGCCAATCTTGGCCATCCATTCGCGCAGGGCGGAAATAGTGATTTCGCGGCCGATGATGATCAGCGAGATGAACGCATCCACCCGGCTCAGGTCCAGCAGCACGATGAGCGCTGCGCAGACCATCAGTTTGTCGGCCACCGGGTCCAGAAAGGCGCCGAACGCCGAGGTCTGGTTCCAGCGGCGCGCCAGCCAGCCATCGAACCAGTCTGTCAGCGCGGCCACGATGAAGGCGACGGCCGCCAACGTGTCGCGCACACTCACCGACAGCCAGGTATCGGGCAGGTAGAAC
>JAEWJD010000031.1 GCA_023386765.1 Pseudomonadota bacterium
CGTGGGCTATCGCGGCAGCAGCCCGGCCCTGACCGATGTGGCGGGCCTGCCATGGGCTACCGGACACGGGGGCTTCGCCAGCCTCGCCGCGCCAGCGCAGCACCTGCTGCACGCGCAAACCATCACCGGGCCAGACCCGGCGGCAGGCTTATTCCGGCTGGATGCCGGCGTCCTGCATGACCTTGATCCAGCGCTGGCTTTCGGCCAGGTTGAAGGCCTCGGCTTCCTGCGGGCTCATGGTGCTGGGCAGCGTGCCCTGCGACTTCAGCGCCTCGACCACCTTGGGCGACTGCGCCGCCTGCACCATGACCTGGTTCAGCTTCTCGATCACGGCATCCGGCGTGTCCTTGGGAGCCCAAAGGCCGTACCAGGTGACGATGTCGAAGTCCGGCAGCACCGTTTCATTCAGGGTCGGCACGGCCGGCAGTTCGGCCAGGCGCTCCTTGGTGGTCACGGCCAGCGGCTTGACGCGGCCGCTTTCGATCAGCGGCAGCGCCGGCGCCAGCGGCGCATACATCACATCCACGTGCCCGCCCGCCACATCGGTCAGGGCCGGGCTGCTGCCGCGATAGCCCACGTGGGCGATCTTGGTCTTGGCGGTGGAATTGATCAGCTCGCCCACCAGATGCGGCAACGTCGCCACGCCGGGCGAGGCGAACGACAGGCTGTCCGGATTGGCCTGGGCGTACTTCAAGAGTTCGGCGAAGTCCTTGAAACGGGAGTCGGCGGGCACCACGGCGACCATGGGCACCGTGCCCAGCACGCCGACCATGCGGAAGTCCTTGATCGGGTCGAAAGACAGCGACTTGAACTGGGCCGGATAGATGCCCTGCACCGACGGGTTCATCAGCAGGGTGTAGCCATCGGCCGGCGACTTGGACACCGTGGCCGCGCCGATGGTGCCGCTGGCGCCCGGACGGCTTTCGATCACCAGCGGCTGGCCCAGGATCTCGCCCATCTGCACGGCGATCACACGGCCGACCACATCGGTCGGGCCGCCCGGCGCCCAGGGCATGATCACGCGGATGGGTTTGTCGGGGTAATCGCCCGCCACGGCCGCCGTCAGCGGCGAACCAGCCAGCAGGGCTGCCGCGCACGCCGTCACAAGAAACTTACGCTTGTTCATCTACTGCTTCCTTCCAGAAAAGTTAAGTTGGCCGAGGGCAGCGCCTGGGCAAGCCAGGCCTTGACCTCCTCCAGTTGGTGCCCGATGGTGGCTTCGTTTTTCAGCATGCGGCCCAGCGGGCCGGCCACCACAATGGCAAACGGTTGTTCAAACGCCCGGAACCCCAGCGACAGCGACATGACGTCCTCGACGTGCTCGCCCACCGAGCGCTGCCAGCCGCGCTGCACGCCTTCGTTCAGGTCGTCCAGCAAGGACTGGCGCGAGGCCAGCGTGCGCTCGGTATAGGCGTGCAGCTCGCCATAGGCTTGCAACCACTTCTGCCGCTCGGCCTGGGTCAACATGGCCAGCAGCGCCTTGCCCGAACTGGTGGCGTGCACTGCCTTGAATCCGCCCGGCTGATGGCTGAAGCGGATCGTCTGGCGGGATTCGGCCACGATCAGGTAGACCACCTGAGACTCGGCCAGCTTGGCCAGGATGGCGGTCTCTCCAGTCAGGTTGCGCACCTGATCCAGCAAGGGAGCCAGCAAGGCGTTCAAGGGGTCGGCATGACAGATCAGGCTGGCCACGTGCATCAGCTTCTGGGTCGGGTAATAGCCCAGTTTCTTGCCGATCTCATACAAATAGCCGCGCGCCACCATGGTCTTCAGAAGGCCATGGCAGCTGGACAGCGGAATCTGCATCTGGGCGGCGATTTCGCTGTAGAGCAGAGGCTTCTGCTCCTCGGCAAAGAGGTTGAGCACGTCTAGAACACGGGCTGCTGTTTTCACGTCCATGATGAAAGTATCCTATACATGATAAAGTTGAGTCAAATCCCACGACCAAAAGGAGTCATGACGTATGCGTTGGAAAAATCGTCCCGAAGGATCTAACTGGGGGGACTTTGGCCCCGACGATCAGCGCGGGTGCCTGAACTACATCACGCCCGAAAATGTCCTGAAGGGTATACGAGAGGTCAAGGAAGGATTGAGCTTCTGCCTGTCGCTGCCGCTGGACTATCCGGGCGGCAACGCAGTCAACGTGCGGCGTCATCCGCCCAAGCTGCGCCCCACCGAGCGCGACGGCGACTTCTACCTGAACTTCCCCCTCGGGCGGCTGCGCCCGGGCTGCGTCGACGTGCTGAGCGATGACATCGTCGAGATGAGCCTGCAGTACTCGACCCAGTGGGATTCGCTGGCCCACGTGGGCGCCCTGTTCGACGCCAACGGCGACGGCCTGCCCGAACGCGTCTACTACAACGGTTTCCGTCCCAACGACGATATCGTCGGCCCGGTCGACTATGACGTCGACCAGGGCTTCGCCAAGACCGACCTGGGCCAGGGCGTGGCCTCCAACGCCAAGAAGCTGGACATCACCCAACTGGCCGAGTCCTGCCTGCAGACGCGCGGCGTCATGATCGACCTGGCGCGCCACTATGGCCGCACCGCCAAGTCGGTGGGTTACGACGATCTGATGCGCATCCTGGAAGCCGACAAAATCGAGATCGAGCGCGGCGATATCCTGCTGTTCCACACTGAGTTCGGCGATTGGCTGCTGGAGCAGAACCGTCAGCCCGACGAGCACGAGATGCATCAAGTCGCCTCGGGCCTGGATGGCAGCGACGAGAAACTCCTGCAATGGATCAGCGACAGCCGGGTCGCCGCCATGGCATCGGACAACCATGCGCTGGAAATCTATCCGACGCAAAAGCCCAACGCCTGCTGCGCCGCCTTGCCCCTGCACCATCACTGCATCTTCAAGCTGGGTATGCCCATCGGCGAGATGTGGTACCTGGGCAAGCTGGCGCGCTGGCTGGCCGAGCACGGCCGCCATCACTTCCTGCTGACCGCCCCGCCGCTGAACCTGCCGGGTGCCGTGGGCTCGCCCGCCACCCCGGTGGCCACGGTCTAGCCTTCAGTGCACGCGGCGCCGGTACAGGGTGCTGCGGTGTACGCCCAGAGCGCGCGCGGCGCGGCTGACGTTGCCGCCGTGCGCCTGCAGTGCCGCCTCGATGACGGCGTCGGCCTGCTCTCGCAGGGCCGGTCCGGGCGGCGCTGCCTGGCGGATCTCGGCCGGCAGCATGTCGCGTTCAATGCCGCCGCTGGCGCGCGCCAGCACGCGCAAGGTACGCAGCACCGCATCAAGCTGACGGTAGTTGCCGGGCCAGTCGTAGGCCGCCAGCTCGGCCTCGATGGTCGCCGGCAACGCATCACCCTGCCCCCACATCCGGCGCAGCAGCGCCAGGCGATCGTGGTGCTCGCGCAGCGGCGGCAAGGCCACGGTGTATTCGGCAATCCGGTAGTAGAGGTCGTCGCGCAGCGGTGCCTGTCCCCGTCCGCGCGCCAGGGGCCGGTGGGTGGCGCAGACCAGCGCGAAGTCCACCGCGACAGGCCGGCCAGCCCCCAGCGGCGCCACTTCGCGAGACTGCAGCACGCGCAGCAAACGGGCCTGCAGCGGCAAGGGCATGTCGCCGATTTCATCGAGAAACAGCGTGCCGCCCTGCGCCTGGCGCAGCAGCCCCTTGCTGCCCTGACGCCGGGCGCCCGTGAATGCGCCCTCCTCGTAGCCGAACAACTCCGCCTCGATCAGGCTTTCGGGCAGGGCCGCGCAATTGACGGCCACGAAAGGCCCCGCGGCGCGTGCGCTGCGCGCATGCAAGGCACGGGCGAACACGTCCTTGCCGGTACCCGTCTCGCCTTGCAGCAGTATCGCCACGCCAGCATCGCTCAGGTGCACGGCGCGGGCCAGCGCAGCCAGGGTCGCCGCCTCGAAGCAGCCGGCCGGTTCGACGCCCGCCTTGCCCGCCTGCGGCGCGGCCCGAGGCACGGCAGGCA
>JAEWJD010000033.1 GCA_023386765.1 Pseudomonadota bacterium
AGGCCGGTGGAAACGAAGCGGCGGCGGGAGCTGCTCATGGGTTGCTGCAGTTTCATATTCGTTCCTTCTACGCCTTTGGCGTGATGATCAACTTCGAATATGCCGGCTGTCTGTCCGGCCCCTTGGACTTCATTTTTTGTTGTGCCGGCAGCATAGGCGCAACCGGTAGGTGGAGAAAGGCGGTTTTCTACTGCACGACACCCTGTTCGCGCCACTGCGTGATCTGCTCCGGCGACACGCCGAAGCGGGCGAGGACCTCATCGGTGTGTTCACCATGCAGCGGAGCTGGGCGGCGCAGCTGGCCCGGGGTGCGGGAGAACTTGGAGGGGATGCCCACGGTCTTCATGCGGCCCAGCTTGGGATGATCGAGTTCCTGGATCATGCCGCGCGCCGCGTAGTGCGGATCCTGCAAGGCCTGGCCGAAGTCGTTGATCGGTCCGCAGGGCACCTGGGCCTGCTCGCAGCGCGCGATCCAGGTGGCGGCGTCGGCCTGGGCGAACTCGGCTTCCAGCAGCGGCTCCAGTTCGGCGATGTTTGTCAGCCGGTCGCTGTTGGTCAGGAAGCGGGGGTCGGAGATCAGCTCGGGGCGCTTGAGCACGTCGGCACAGAGTTTTTCCCAGGTGCGCTGGTTGGCCGCGCCGATGATGATGTAGCCATCGCCGGTATTGAAGGCCTGGTAGGGGGCGGAGACGCGGTGGCGGCTGCCGGTGGCCTTGGGCACCGTGCCTTCGGCGAAGTAGGCGGCGGCCTCCCAGATGAACCAGGGCAGCCCGCACTCGGCAGCGAGATGTCGATGTGCTGGCCTTCGCCCGTGCGCTGCTGGTGCAGGCAGGCCGCCAGGATGGAATAGGCCGCAGTCAGGCCGGCGCCCACGTCATAGATGGCGATGCCCGACTTGAGCGGACGGCCGTCGGGTTCGCCGGTCATGCTCATGATGCCGCTCATGCCTTGCGCCACCAGGTCGAAGCCGCCCTTGCCCGCGTAGGGGCCGGTCTGTCCATAGCCCGAGATCGAGCAGTACACCAGGCGCGGATTGATGGCGCTGAGGGTGTCGTAGTCCAGGCCCAGGGAGCGGGTGACGCCGACGCGGTAGTTCTCGATCAGCACGTCGGCCCAGCGCACCATTTCCAGCACGGTGTCGCGTAGCTCCGGGCGCTTGAGATTCAGCGAGATGCCCAGTTTGTTGCGGTTGATCTGGGCAAAGCAGCTGGACTCGCCGTCGACATAGGGGCCCATTTCGCGCGAGTCGTCGCCGGCGCCGGGCTTCTCCACCTTGATGACCTCGGCGCCCAGGTCGGCCAGCACCATGGTGCAGTAGGGGCCGGCCATGATCTGGGACAGGTCCAGGATCTTGATGCCCTGCAACGGCATCGCGGTAGTGCTTTGCTTCATATCCCCTCCGTTCAGCGCCCGGCGAATACCGGCCGTTCCTTTTTCAGGAAGGCGCGTTGGCCGTTGCGGTAATCCTCGGTTTCGAAACAGGCGTAGGCCTGTGCCAGCTCGGGTTCGGTCAGCGCGCCTCCGGCCTGCAGCCGGCGCACGAACTGCTTGTGCCAGCGGTTGACCAGTGGCGCGCCGGCTGCGATGCGGCGCGCGGTTTCATAGGCCTGGATGGCGACCACGTCGTCATCTACCACGCGTGTGATCAGTCCCTTGCCCAGCGCCTCGTCGGCGCTGAAGACGTGGCCCTCGAGCAGGATCTCCAGCGTGCGCGCCGCACCCAGCAGATCCAGCAGGTCGGCCAGTTCGCGGTAGTCCAGCGTCAGGCCGATGCGGTTGATGGGCACGCCGAATCGCGCGCTGCGCCCGGCGATGCGGACATCGCACATGGCCGCGATCTCCAGGCCGCCGCCGACGCAGGCGCCCTCGATGCAGGCCACCGTGGGATGGGGCGTGAGCTTGAGGCGGTCGGTCATGGCGAGCGTGAACTCGGCATAGTCGCGAGCCTGCTGGGCACCGCTGCGGTTGTCGTCGAAGCCGCCGATGTCGCTGCCGGCGCAGAAGGCCCCGCCGGCACCGCGCATCACGATGCAGCGCACGCTGTCGTCGGCGTTGAGCCGATCGAAGATGTCGCCGAACTCGCGGTACATCTCGAGCGTGAAAGCATTGCGTTTGGCAGGGCGGTCCATGAGGACCGTGACGATGCCGCGCTCGTCGCGCTCCATGCGGATGGTCATGGCATCGTCTCCAGTTCGAGCGTGGTGCCGTCGAGCACACGGTGGCCATCCAGCCACAGCTGTGCGTCGGTGACGATGGTGTCGTAGTGGGCGGCGGCCTTGACGGTGCCGCCGATGTAGGCGCTGGTGCCCAGCGCAAGCTGGATGGCGCCGTAGACGCTTTCGTCGGAGAGCATCGTGCCGTCGAGCTGGCAGCAGGGGTTCATTCCGACGCCCAGCTCGCCGAGGTTGTAGACCAGCGGATCGTTGAAGCCGGCCATCAGTTCGCGGAACTTGCGTGCCTCGGCGCCGCCTTCGATCGACACGGCCATGCCGCGCTCGTAGATGATGCGTACCGGTTCGTCGCGGATGAGCGAGACGCCGGGAATGCTCGCGTTGACGACGATCACGCCTTCGGCGGTGCCTTCGACCGGGGCGAGGCTGGATTCGAGGCAGTAGCCGGCCGAGATGTCCTCGGTGTTGGCAAAGCCATGCAGGGCGCGGCCGCGGCGCCCGGCAATGCTCATGGTGATGTCGGTGCCGGCGGCGCTGGTGACTCGGGCGGTATCGGCGCGCGTGAGCGCGTCGGGCCGGCCCCGCCCCAGCGGGCCCCCGGCCCGGGAATAGGGGGTGGCGCCG
>JAEWJD010000053.1 GCA_023386765.1 Pseudomonadota bacterium
GTCCGTGCCTATTTCGAGCCGGGCCCCACGACCGATTATGCGAGTGGCAACCTGATCGCCTACGAGAGCAGCACCGAGATCACCAAGGCAGCCGACCGCATTCCGGCGGCCCTGGGCACGGCCAAGAACAATGTGCAGATCCAGTTGGTCAACACCGATGGCAGTGTCATCCGTGTGGGCGAGGATGCCGCCACCCAGGCAGCCACGGGGGCGACCCTGAACATGGGAGACAGCACGAAAAGCGCCACGCTGCGCTACCTGGCGCGCTATGTCAAAAGCGGCGAAGGCGATGTCCCGGCTGGCAAGCTGGTGAGCTATGTGCAGTATTCCCTGGTCTATCCCTGACGTAACCGGCCGCGGACGGCATGATTTGAGGAAATTTCCGAGTAGGAAACCGGTAATCATTCAAGCAACTCAACCGCTGCCGTAGCCGCTATGTCCCTTCGCCTTGCTTCTGCGCCGCTGTGCGCCCTCAGCCTGACCTTGTTGGGGGCCGCTCCGGCCCACGCCGTGGATGGCACGATCACCATCACCGGCGAGATCGCCGACCAGACCTGCAAGATAGAGGGCAAGGATCCGCCGCATGATTTCATCGTCAATCTGCCCAAGATCTCGACCTCGGCGCTAAAAAGCGTCAACGATACGGCGGGCGCGACACCCTTCACGATCAAGGTCACCGACTGTCCGATGACATTGACGGGTGACATCAAGGTCTATTTCGAGCCGGGTGCCACGACGGACCACGACAAGGGCTATCTGTACGCCTACACGCAGACCTCCGCCACGACCACGGCGCAGACAAGCATTCCCGATCGCAGTGGGGCCAGCAAGGCCGACAACGTGTCGATCCAGCTGCTCAACACCAACGGGACGGTGATCAAGATGGGGGCGTCGGTGGGTGAGCAGGGCGGGCTCGGGCAAACGCTGGTCAACGCTTCCGAAGGCAGTACCAAGACGGCGACCCTGCGTTACCTGGCGCGCTACATCAAGAGCGGCGAAGGCGCGATCAAGGCCGGCAAGTTGGTGAGCTATGTGCAGTATTCGATCGTCTATCCCTGAGGCGTGCCCGGCCCCGGCCCCTTGAGCTGGGGCCTGCCGCGGGCCTCAGGCGTCGGCGCGATAGAGTGCGCCGGCCAGCACGTTGCGCCAGTTCTTCCAGGTCAGTCGCGGCCGGTCGGTTTCCTGGCGGTTGTAGGGCGTGTCGTAGAGGATGTGCTGCCATTGAGGGTGCACGGCGCCGGTGATGCGCGGCCGGTCGTCGATGAGCAGGTCACCTTGCACCAGGGTCTTGTCGCGCGTGAGAATCAGCCTTTCGGTGGCGGCACGCCCGAAGTGCGTTTCGATCCATTGGTATTTTTCCAGGACGCAATGGTCGTACTGACGCAAGGGCGAACTGCAGAAACGCACCTCCAGACCCATGGCCATGAGGTCATTGACGGCCTCGATGGCGCCGGGCACGGGCGGCAGGCCGCGAATGAAGCCGGGAGCGGTATAGATTGCCTCGACGCGGGGCCGCAGCGCGGCCGGGTAGTCCTGCTGGATATAGAAGGATTGGCGGTCTTCGTACTCGACCGGGGCGAGCTCCGGATGGCGCTCGCGCCAGGCCGCCAGGAAGGCGTGTTCGAAGTCGGCGAGAACGCCGTCCATATCTAGCAGAATCAGCATGGCGGGCAGGCAAGTGGCGATGGCTGATTGTGCCATGGACCTGGCCGGCCCGTTTTCACAGGGTGGGCAGCTCCCAGCCCCCACCCAGGGCGCGCACCAGCAGGACGGTGGCGCGCGCCTGTTCGCCGTTCAGGCGCAAGGCGGCGAGGCGCTGCGTCAGCGTGCTGCGGTCTGCCTCGATGACATCCAGATAGCTGATGGCACCTTCGCGATACTGCACATGGGACAGTCTGGCGGCCTGGGTGGCATTGTCCAGCGCGGTCTGCTGGTCTGCCCGCTGCTGGGTCAGCAGGCGCAGTTGCGCGAGGTTGTCCTCGACCTCGCGCAAGGCCGTTAAGACCGTCTGACGGTAGGCCGCGACTTCTTCTTCGTATTGCGCCCGCGCGCGTTCGACGTCGGCCTGGCGGCGTCCGCCGTCCCACAGCGGCAGGCTGAGCGCCGTGCCCACCAGCGGGCCGAGCAGGAAGGTGCGCGATGACCAGTGCAGCAGGTTGTCCAGTGTGGAGGCTTCGCTGCCCAGGGCACCGGTCAGCTCCAGGCGCGGGAAGAGGGCTGCCTGGGCCACGCCGATGCGGGCATTGGCCGCAGCCATGCCGCGTTCGGCGGCGGCGATGTCGGGCCGGCGTTCCAGGAGCGCCGACGGCAGGCCGCTGGGGATGCGTACGGTCAGGGCGGCGAGCGGGCGGGGCGGCAGGCTGAAGCTGCTGGCCGGCTGGCCGAGCAGCAGCGCCAGGGCGTGTTCGGCCAGTGCCCGCTGACGTGCCACACCCACGGCTTCGGCGCGTGCCTGGGCCAGTTCGGTGCGTGCCCGCGCCAGATCCAGCCGGCCGATGTCGCCGGCGTCGTAGCGGCGTTCGATGAGCGCGAGCGTCTGCTCGCGCAGCGCCACGGTCTGCTGGTAGATCACGGCCTCGGCGTCGAACTCGCGCACCTGGAAATAGGTTGCCGCCACATCGGCATGCAGCGCCAGCAGTACCGACTGATAGAGCGCGGCGCTTTGCTCGGCGCTGGCCTGGCCGGCATCGATCTGGCGTGCCACCCTGCCGAACAGGTCGGCCTCGTAGGCGATGCCGACCTGGGCACGCCACTGGGTGGCGGGCTGGGTGCCGGCGTGATCGGGCAGCCCTTGTGACACGGGGGAGGGGCGTTGGCGGCTGGGGCCGAAGCCGGCATCCACGCGCGGCTGGCGCGCTGACTGATCGGTCTTGAGCGCGGCGCGCGCCTGGGCAAGCCGGGCGGCGGCGCCCTGCAGGTCCTGGTTGGCCTGGCGTGCCTGTTGCTGCAGGGCGTCGAGTTCGGCGTCGCCGAACAGGCGCCACCACTCGCCGCGCAGGGCGGCTTCGGCGGGTTCGGCGGGCTTCCAGTCGCCGGGCAGCGGGGCGGCCGCCGCCTCCTTGTAG
>JAEWJD010000057.1 GCA_023386765.1 Pseudomonadota bacterium
TGCTGACGGGCGAGCTTGATCAGGATGCCGGCAATCTCGATCTGCCTGCCGGCTGGCGTATCGCAAGCGTGCAGCAGGAAATCGCCGCCGATGACCGGCCTGCGCGCGAGTTCGTCATCGATGGCGACACCCACCTGCGTGAATTGCAGGCGCAGCGCGCCGCGACCCCGGATGACCAGGGTGACCGCATCGCCGAACTGGAGGCCGCCCTGGCCGAGGCCGATGTCTGGAGCGCGAATTCGCGTGCTGAGCAGTTGCTGGCGGGCCTGGGCTTCGCGCCCGACGAATGGCTCAAGCCGGTGACCAGTTTTTCGGGTGGCTGGCGCATGCGTCTGGCCCTGGCACGGGCGCTGATGGCGCCGTCGGAACTGCTGCTGCTGGACGAACCGACCAACCACCTGGATCTGGACGCCATGCTGTGGCTGGAGAAATGGCTGGCGGCCTATCCGGGCACCGTGCTGCTGATCTCCCACGACACCGAGTTTCTGGACGCGGTGGCGCGCAGCATCCTGCACTTCGATCACGGCAAACTGATCCGCTATCGTGGCGGCTACCAGGATTTTCTGACGCAACGCGCCGAACGCCTGCGCCAGGCCAGCCTGGCGCATGAACGGCAGGCACGCGAGAGCGCCCGCCTGCAAGGCTTCATCGACCGCTTCAAGGCCAAGGCTTCCAAGGCCAAGCAAGCCCAGAGCCGGGTCAAGGCGCTGGCCCGCATGGAAGCCCTGGCGCCTCTGCACGCCGAAGCCGGCATCGACATTCACATCCCGTCACCCGAACACACTCCGGATCCGTTACTGGTGCTGGACAAGGTGGCCGCAGGTTATACCGACGCCGCCGGCCAGCCGGTCGCGATTCTGGACAAGGTCACCCTGATGGTGCGCGCCGGCGCGCGCATTGGCGTGCTGGGTGCCAACGGCGCCGGCAAAAGTACGCTGGTCAAGACGCTGGCCGAAGAGTTGCCGGTGCAAGCCGGCGAACGCCGCGCCTCCAAAGGGCTGGCCTTCGGCTACTTCCATCAGCACCAGCTCGACATGCTGGACCTGGACGGCACGCCCTTGCAGCATCTGGCCCGCCTGGCGCCGCAGGCGCGCGAACAGGAGCTGCGCAACTATCTGGGCGGTTTCGGCTTCTCGGGCGACACGGTCAATGGCACGGTCGGCCCCATGTCCGGTGGGGAAAAAGCGCGCCTGGCCCTGTCGCTGATCGTCTGGCAGAAACCCAATCTGCTGCTGCTTGACGAGCCGAGCAACCACTTGGACGTGGAGACCCGCGAAGCCTTGGCCGCGGCCCTGGCCGAGTTCTCCGGCAGCATGCTGCTGGTTTCCCACGACCGCCACTTGCTGCGCACCACGGTCGACAGTTTCTGGATCGTGGCCGATGGCCAGGTAAGCGAGTTCGACGGTGACCTGGAGGACTATCGGGACTGGCTCAATGCCCGCAACGCCCAGGCCCGTGCCGAGGCCGCCACCCCGCGCGACAGCGTGGCGCCGGATCGCAAGGCGCAACGCCGCCAGGAAGCCGAGCAACGCCAGAAACTGGCAGCCTTGCGCAAACCGCTGCAAGGCCGCCTGAACAAGGTCGAGGCCGAGATGGAAACCTTGCGCCAGCGGCTGCAGGCACTCGATACCCTGATCGCCGACGCCGACCTGTACAGCGACGCCCGCCGCAACGAACGGCAGCAGGTCATGGCTGAGCACGGCGAACTCGGCAAACGCATGGGGCAACTCGAAGAAGACTGGCTGGAGATCCAGACCTCGCTGGAAGCGCTGGAACAGGACGCCGCTGTCTGATCAGGGCGGCATAGCCCTTAGCTTCGCCCGACAGGCCCGCCCCAAGGCGGGCCTGTTCATTTATGTCGAATCCGCCGGCAAGAGCTATAATGCAAACCATTATCATTTGTATGTGCGCTGAGTGCCTCGCCCATGCCGACGCTGACGGATACCTTTCTTCGCCATTACCGCGAACTGCTGGGGTTTCTTTCCTCGCGCACCGGCTCGCGCGACACTGCCCAGGATTGCGCCCAGGACACCTGGCTACGGCTGCATCACTATGAGGCCCGGGTACGGCCCGACAATCCGCGCGCCTATCTGTTTCGCACCGCGGCCAACATCGCCATGGACTGGCACCGCGCCCGGGCGCGCGAAAGCGAGGCCCACGCTCGTTATGCCAGCCTGCAGCTGCCCGCCCAGGAAAGCGACACCCTGGATGTCGCCTGCGCGCACCAGACCCTGGCCCGCCTGGAGCGCGCCCTGCGTGCTCAACCCCCACGCAGCCTGGAAATCTTCGTCATGCACCGGCACGATGGCTACGCCTATCGTGACATCGCCGAACGCCTGAACATCTCCACCAGCGCGGTCGAAAAACACATGATGCGCATCCTGCTGGCCTGCGAACAGGTGTTTGCCCCATGAATCCCCGCGCCCTCGAGGAAGCCTCGCAATGGGTCGTGCGCCAGAGCGGCGCAGAGATGGACGAGGCCGCCCAACTGCAATTCCGGGATTGGTATCAGTCCAGCGCGCAACATGCCGCCGCCTATGACCGCCAGCACCAGCTGTGGCGGCACATTGGCGAAGTCGACCGCCGCAAGCTGCGCCAGCGCAGCCGGCCGGGCGCAGCCAGCGCCGCTTTCCTCGCCCTGGCGGTGGCGGCCGTCTGGTTTTCCCCACCGCCCTCGACCTGGCGGGCCGATTACCGCAGCGGCCATGCGATCCGCAGCGTCGCCCTGCCCGATGGCTCCACCGCCATCCTGGACGCGGAGTCGGCCATTGCCCTGACGTTCAACGCCGGACAACGTACCCTTGAACTGCTGCAGGGCAAGGTCTATATCCAGGCTCGTGCGCGCCAGCCCGGCCAGGCTGCGCTGCAGGTTGTCACCCGGCACGCCACCGCGACCGCCCTGGGCACGCGATTCTCCGTCCAGACCACCGGGCATGACACCCGCGTCACCGTCTACGAGCATGAGGTCGCCGTCGATTGCCTCAGTTGCCAGCCGCTGCGCCAGGTCATCCTGTCGCCCGGCCAGCGCGTGGACATCGAACAGGGCGAACTGTCTCAAACGGCAGCGCCGGCCGGTCCGGCACCAACCTGGAGTCAGGGCCTGGCACGCTTTGACGATATCCCGCTGACCCAGGCCGCTGCCGAATTGGCGCGCTACAGCGGGCAGGCCATCGTCGTGCTGGGCGCAGCACGCGAGCTGCGTGTTTCAGGCACCGTGGCCGTGGCCGACGCACGCGAAGCGCTGTCGTTCCTGCTGGCTTCACGTGCAGTGCGCCTGCGCGATCTTCCCGGTTTGCTCATTGTTCAATAGATAAATACGAATAGTTAGTATTTTTAATAGATAATATTCATTGATCTGGCCATGAGGGACGGCCACCGCCAGAACGTCTTAGGGGCAATCCGTTTCATTGCTCCAGGAACCTCACCCTCATGCCCGCTTTTCCGACCCGCGCCCTGCTGCCGCTGGCCTGCCTGTGCGCCCCGGCACATGCCGCCACCGTGGCGATCGACATTCCCGCCCAGGCGCTGGACAGCGCCTTGCTGTTGCTGGGCCAGCAGGCCGGCCTGCAGATCAGCTTCATGCCGGCCCAGGTGCGCGGCCTGCGCGCCGCCGGGTTGCGCGGCCAGTATGCGCCTGCCGCCGCCCTGGCCCAGTTGCTGCGCGGCAGCGGCCTGGGGGCCACGCCAGATGGCAGCGGCCGCTACCGCGTCCATCCCGACCGGGTCACCGTCATGCCGGCCATCACGGTGCAGGCCGCGCCCGACGAGCGCATTTTCACGCAGGAAGAAATCGCCGCCACGCCCAGTTCCAATCGCGACATCAGCGACCTGGTCGCCACCCTGCCGTCAGTGCGTACCAGCGGCTCGGCCAGCGCCAGCGCCAACCGCGGCTCGCTGGCGCAGGAGGACATCTCGTTTCACGGTGCCAGCCCCTACCAGAACCTGTTCCAGATCGACGGCGTGAACGCCAGCAACCGCCTGGATCCGGCCAGCAAGAACCTCAATCTGCAGATCGGGAATATCCCCGGCAATACCCAGGCCTACTACGTCGACACGGCCCTCATCGATCAGGTCAAGGTGTATGACAGCGCCGTGCCCATCGAGTACGGGCAGTTCACCGGCGGTGTGGTTGACGCCAAGCTGCGCCGCGCCAGCGGGGAGAACCACGTGTCGGCGAGCTATCGTTGGAATAGTTCCAACATGACGCGCCAGCAGGTGTCAGAAGGGGACCAGAAGGACTGGGCGCTGGGCAAGCCCGGCTATGCCCCGCATTGGAAAAAGCGCTTCTACACCCTTAATACCGATCTTGCCTTCAGCGAAAGCTTCGTTGCGGTGATCTCCGCCTCACGGCGGGAGTCGGCCATCAGCCGCTATCGGATGGGCGCCGCGCATGACCCCTACCAGACGACCCAGGAAGACCATAACGACCGCGTCGATAACGTACTGGGCAAGTTCTCGCTACGCCTGGGCGCGGACACGGTCTCCGATCTTTCCGTGAAGCTGAGCGAGCGCCGCGAAGAACTGGTCAGCGACTTCTTTCGCGATACCGTATGGCGCCATCGCCAACAGGCACAGGGCATCGGCTGGAACCTCGAACATGGCTTCGACCGCGCCCGCCTGCAGGTCCAGGCGAACTGGGAAAGCTACCGCATCCGCCGCGAATCCGACCTGACCGAATTCGTCACCCACCGCTTCGCTGACCGTACGCCGCAATACACCACTGGCGGCTTCGGCAACGAAGACAAAAACCAGAAGACCCTCGGGCTGTCGGCGCGGCTGGATCTCGACCCGATCGAGACCGGTCCGCTGCAACACTGGCTTTACGGCGGCGTGCAGGCGTCGCGGGTGGACTTCAACTTCAAGCGCCACAGCGAGCTGCACAGCTACTCTTCCTTGCACCAGCAGGATGGCACCGTCCATCAGTCTTCCAAGCTGCGGTATCTGCCGGGAAAAATCGATCGCCAGTACTACACCATGGGGCTGTATTTCTCCGACCGGATCCAATGGCAACGCCTGAGCCTGACAGCCAGCGCCCGCATGGACCGTGACACCCTGCTGGGCAACACCAACCTCTCGCCACGCTCGCGCCTGGACTGGGATGCGCTGGGCAATGGCGACACGGTGCTGAGTGCCGGCTGGGCCCGCTACCATGGCGGGGAAATCCTGAATCTTGCCCTGCAGGAAGACATCAGCCGCCTCAAGCGCCAGGTCCTCGATCGCTATGGCAACCCGGTGCCGCCGGCGCAGCAGCGCATCATCACACGCTACGACGGACTTGCCACGCCTTATGACGACGAATGGTCGTTGAGCCTGCGGCAACGCCTGGGCAACCTGGAAGGCACGCTCTCCTTCGTGCGCCGCAACGGCCGCGACCAGATCAGCAAGCAAGGCACCAGCACCGAGGGCTACGAGTACGTCAACAACGGCCGCTCGCGCACCGAAACCTACAGCCTCACGCTGGCGACCCTGGAACCCTGGCGCTTTGCGCAGGGTTACTGGACGGCGCGGGCCAGTCTCAGCCACCAGCGCAGCCGGCGCAATCTGGACCTGGTCGCGGGCTATGAGGACTCGGCCGCCGAGCCTGACGATTATCTGATCTACAACGGCAAGCGCATGCGTGCCAGCGACCTGCCTCCAGGCAACTTCAATCTGCCACGCGCCGCCCATCTCACCTTGACCGGTCGCTGGCCGCGCGCCGGCCTGATGTGGGACAACACCCTGAACTGGAAAGGCCGCCGCAAGGACGTCTTCTACCTCGGCCCGGGCAGCGCACCGGAGTATCTCCCGCGCTACGAGTCAGCAAGCCTCCCTTCGCACCTGACCTGGGATACGCGCCTGACCTGGGAGCCGCATTTCGTGCCGGGCCTGACCCTTTCGATGGATGTGCTCAATGTGCTCAATCGGATGCCCAAACTGACCGCCACCCACCCCAACCGGCGCAATGACCTCAGCCTGTATCGCAGCGGCCGCGAGATCTGGTTGCAGGCGGGCTACCAGTTTTGAACGCCGCCCGACGTCTGTGCATGCTGGCCGGCTGGCTGGCGGCCTGGGCTCTGCCTGGCGCGGCGGCAGCCGACCCTTGCCGGCCCACTCCGCAGACCTGGGACGCGGCCTGTCTGCGCCAGCAGTACCAGGGGCCGGCGCGGCACTGGCCACCACCGGCCCTCGACGCTGGTGTCACCTGGCAGGAATGGGGGCCCATCCCGGCACGGCATGCCGCCCAGACCTGGCTGGCTGATAGCGCCGTGCGCGAACCGCTGGCCCAGGATCTGGCCCGTCCTGCCATCCGCGCGCTGGGCGAACGCCTGTTTGCCGAACCCCGCCTGTCGCGAACAGGCCGCACCGCCTGTGCCAGCTGTCATCAGCCAGCACGCGCCCTGGGCGACGGCCGTGCGTTGGCTATTGGCGAAGACGGCCTGATGGGCCGGCGCCGCTCCATGCCGCTGTATGGAGCGCCCTTTGCCCCGCTGTTGTTCTGGGATGGGCGCGCCGCAGATCTATGGCAACAGGTGCTGATGCCGATCTCGGATCCGCGCGAAATGAATCATGATGTCGCCTCCGCTACGGCGCGGTTGGCCACCCTGCCCGAGTTCCAGACGGCCTTCTCCGAAGCCTTCGGTGAAGCGGGCGTGAGCGAGGCCAAGCTGGCGCGCGCCCTGGCCGCCCACGTGGCCAGCTTGCGCCCCCCCGCCACGCGCTTTGACGCCTTCATCGCCGGCGACACCCGGGCTTACACCGACCAGGAGGTCATCGGCCTGCATCTGTTCCGCAACCAGGCGCGTTGCATGCAGTGTCATCATGGACCGCTTCTGACGGACCAGCGCTTTCACAACATCGGCCTGAGTTTTCTGGGGCGGCGCAACCAGGATCTGGGGCGCTACGAAATCACGCGCGACCCGGCCGACGCCGGCGCCTTCCGGACCCCCAGTCTCAGACAGGTCGCGCAGGCCGGGCCATGGATGCACAACGGCATTTTCCCAAGCCTGGACGGACTGCTGCGCATGTACAACGCCGGCATGCCGCCCGATGCCCCGGCCGTGAAGGGTCTGCGTGCTCCCAAGTCTGCCCTGATC
>JAEWJD010000089.1 GCA_023386765.1 Pseudomonadota bacterium
GCCACCTTGACCCAGGCGCTGCACCAGGCCGCGCCCGAGTTCGCCATCAGCCTGCCCAGCGCCGCCCAGGGGCTGGCGCAGGCCTTGGCCCAGCTGGCGCAAGGCCCCGGCCTGATCGCGGTCAACGACCCCGGCGACAACCCCGCCTCCGGCGGCAGCGGCGACACCACCACCCTGCTGCAGGCCGTGGTCGATACGCCGTTCGACGAAGCCTGCGTGGTGGCCAGCTTCGCCGATCCGCAGGCCATGCGTGCCGTCGAGCAGGCCGGCCCCGGGGCCGAACTCACTCTCTCCCTGGGTGGGCGCTACAACCGCGCCTTCGGCGAGCCGGTCACCGTCCGGGTGCGTATCGAACGCCTGACCGACGGCGACTTCACCAACGTGGGGCCCAAGGAAACCGGCGTGCTGATGCGTTGCGGGCCGACCGCCCTGCTCAGCCTGGCCGCACGGCCCAACATCCGCATCATCCTGACCGAACACGTGGTACCGGCCAACGACCCGGGCTTCTTCCTCATGCACGGCATCGACCCGGCCAGCCAGCGCCTGCTGTGCGTCAAGGCCAAGAACCACTTCCGGGCCGCCTTCGGCAGCCTGTGCCGCGCCATCATCGACATCGACGCGCCCGGCCCGGCTGCACTCGACCTGTCACTGCTACCTTTTCGGCACGCCCGCGCGCAGGGCGTCTGAAACGACACGGGCCCGCCATGCAGCGGGCCCGTCGTCCTGACGCCAGCGCGAATCAGAGCGCCGTTGCCATGGCATGGCGCAGATACAGCGCGCGCAGGGCGGCGCACACCGGGCCGGGCTTGCCGCCGGCCACCTGCTTATCATCAATGGCGATGACCGGCAGCACGAAATGCAGCGCCGAGGTCAGAATCACCTCGCGTGCCTGCAGGCACTCCTGCAGCGTGAACGTGCGTTCGACCACTTTCATATTGCGTTCGGCGGCCAGCGTCAGTACGGCCGCGCGCGTGCAGCCGGGCAGAATATCGTTGGACAGCGGCCGCACCACGATCTCGTCGGCGTCATTGACCAGCAGCGCGCTGGACGACGATCCCTCCGTGACCACGCCCTGGGCATCGACCATCAGGGCTTCAAACGCTCCACTGGATTGTGCGGCCTGCTTGGCCAGCACCTGCGCCAGCAGGGACACGCTCTTGATGTCGCGCCGCGCCCAACGCAGGTCCGGCACGCTGGCGACCCGCACGCCGCTGTCGGCCAGCGGATTGACGCTCAGGACCTTCTCGGCGGTGAACATCATCACCGTCGGTTCGACATCCTTGGGGAAGGCGAAATCGCGCTTGGTATCCGTACCGCGGGTGATCTGCAGATAGATCGAGCCCTCACGCAGGGCCGAACGCTGGATCAGTTCACGGCACACTGCCAGCAGACGCTCGCGCGGCAGCGGATTGGCGATGCCGATCTCGGCCAGGCTGCGCGCCAGGCGCGCGGCATGGCGCTCGAACTCCAGCAACAGGCCGTCCATCACCGCGACGACCTCATAGACACCATCACCGAACAAAAAGCCCCGGTCCATGGCCGGAATGCTCGCCTGCTCGGCAGACACGAAATTACCGTTGATATAGAAAAGGGAAGACATGGAAGGCAACCGCCTGGTGTTAAGTAAGCGTAGTTAGTGGCTGATGATGCGGGACAGGAACTCGCGCGAACGCTGCGAGGCAGCGCTGCCGAAGAACTCGGTGGCGCTCACGTCGTCGATGATCTCGCCCGACTCCATGAAGACGATCCGGTCGGCAACGCGGCGTGCAAAGCCCATTTCATGGGTGACGACCATCATGGTCATGCCATCGCGTGCCAGGCCGGTCATGACATCCAGCACCTCGCCGATCATTTCCGGATCCAGGGCCGAGGTCGGCTCGTCGAACAGCATGACCACCGGGTCCATTGCCAGCGCGCGCGCGATGGCCACGCGCTGTTGCTGGCCGCCCGACAATTGACCCGGGTGCTTGTCACGGTGCGCACTCACGCCCACCCGTTCCAGCAATGCCAGGGCTTTCTCCTCGGCCTGCGCGCGATTGCGCCCCAACACGGTCGTCTGCGCCAGGCAGACGTTCTGCAAGACCGTCAGGTGGGGGAACAGCTCGAAATGCTGAAACACCATCCCGACCCGGGCGCGCAGCGCCGGCAGATTGGTACCGGCAGCGCCGACATCGGTGCCGTCGACCACGATGCGGCCGGACTCGAACGGCTCCAGGCGGTTGACGCACTTGATCAGCGTGGACTTGCCCGAACCCGACGGACCGCAGACCACCACCACCTCGCCGCGCGCCACGTTCAACGAGCAGTTCTTGAGCACGGCCAGCTCGCCGTAGCGCTTGCCGACCCCTTCGATTTCTATCATTGCAAGGACTCCAAATTTGTATCCGGCAGGCGCTCAGGCGCCCAGGCGCGCGCGCAACACGCGCACCCCGCGCGAGGCGGTAAAAGAGATCACGAAGAACACCAGCGCCACCACTACGTACATTTCGACCAGGCGGTTGTCGCGCTGCGCGATCTTGGTCGCCGCACCGAGGAAGTCCGGCAGCGACAGCACGTACACCAGCGCGGTCTCCTGGAAGATCACGATGACCTGGGTCAGCAACACCGGCAGCATGTTGCGCAGGGCTTGCGGCAGCACCACCTTGCGCAAGGCCTGCGAGTGGGTCAGCCCCAAGGCGCAGGCGGCCGCGTACTGGCCATGGCCCACGCTGCCGATCCCGGCGCGGATGATCTCCGAGAAATACGCGGCTTCGAACAGAATGAACGTCACGAAGGCCGAGCCCATCGCGCCCAGCACGATGGGCCGCTCGGCCTGCATGATCCACTGCAACAGATACGGCAGGATGAAGTAGATCAGGAAGATCACCAGCACCAGCGGCAGCGAACGGAACAGGTTGACGTAGATGGTGGCCGGCCACGCCACCCAGCGGCTGCCGTACAGGCGCGCCACGGCCAGCAGCGCGCCCAGTGCCATGCCGCCGACGGCCGAAGACACGGTCAACAACAAGCTGAACTTCAGACCGGTGAAAAGCAGATAGGGCAGCGCGTCAATGACGGCCTGATAATCGAACCCGCTCATGCGCGTCCTCCTTTGACGGTACGGCCGGGGATGGCGACCCAACGCTCCAGCACGCGCATGGCGACGATGACGATCAGGTTCAGCACCAGATAGGCCACGGTGGCCGTCAGGAAGGCCTCGAACACCTGGAAGGAGAACTCCTGCATGGCGTGGGCCTGGGCCGTGAGGTCGGCCAGACCGATGGTCAAGGCCACCGACGTATTCTTGATGGTGTTCAGACAATCCGACGTCATGGTGGGCAGCACCATGCGCAAGGCATTGGGCAGCAGCACATGACGGTAGAGCTGCGGCAGACGCATGCCCAACGCCAGGCCGGCCTGGCGCTGCCCCTTGGGCAGGGCCTCGATACCGGCGCGCAGCTGTTCGCCGATGCGTGCCGACATATAGACGCCGATCGACAGGGCTGCGGTATAGAACGAGCCTTCCGGCAGCTGCTTGATCCAGTCACCCCAGGACGTGGGCAGCAACTCGGGCACCACGAAGTACCAGAGGAACATCTGCACGATGAGCGGAATGTTGCGGAACACTTCCACATAGATCGCACCCAGGCTGCGTACGAAGGCCGACGGCAGGGTACGCGCCACGCCGACCGCCAGCCCCAGCCCCAAGGCCAGCACCCAGGCCAGCCCGGCGGTCTTGACCGTGATGGTCAGGCCGTCCAGCAGCATCTGCAGGTACGTCTGCCCGCCATCCGGCGAGGGCTCCAGCAGGACGCCCCAATTCCATTGATATCCCATGGTGTATCTCTAAATGCAGGCCGCCGGCCGGGCGCGGCGCCCCCCGCGGGGGGCC
>JAEWJD010000143.1 GCA_023386765.1 Pseudomonadota bacterium
GGCCCCAACCGCGGCGCGCCGGCCCCGCCCCCGACCGCAGCCGGCCGGCTCAGGCGTCTTCGCGGGTGGCCTGGTAGACCTGCAGGTTCGTGTAGGCCAGGCGCATCAACGGGGTGGCAACGCCCAGGGCGGCACCACGGCGCGCCATGTCGCCCACGATATGATCGGCCTCCACCCGCAGGCCCTGGCGCAGGTCGCGGAACATCGACGCCGTCATGGGCTGGGCCGGGTCGGTCAGCACCTTGACGGCCAGCGCGTCGGCCTCGGGACGCACGGCATAGCCACTGGCGGCCGCCACGCGCTGCGCCTCGCGCAGCAGATCGTGCATGAAGTCCACCCCATCAGCCGTGGCGCAGATCTTGCCAACCGGGCCGCGCATCAGACAGGTCGCAGCAGCCAGCGAACTCAGGAATACGAATTTTTCCCAGATGTCCTGGTAGATCTGTTCGCTCAAGCGGCTTGAAAACGCGGCATCGGACAGCACGGCCTCCAGGGCCACGCAACGCTCGCTGCGCGGCAGGCCGGCGCGCTCACCGAAGATCAGGCTGGCCGAGGGTCCCAGATGGAGCACCTCCCCGTCTGCGCCGAGGCTGGCATTGATCTGGCACAACCCGCCCAGCACGCGCTGTGCGCCAAAAACGCGGTCCAGCACATCGTATTGCAACACACCGTTCATGATGGGCAAGACGGCTGTCTGGCTGCCCACGGCCGGCGAGATTGCCTCGATGGCGCTGTCCAGGTCGTAGGCCTTGCAGCTCAGCAGCACCAGATCATAGGAACCCTCGAGCTGATCGGCCGTCACCACGGTCGGGTGCAGCGTCGCGTCGCCACGCGGACTGCGGATACGCAAGCCCTGTTCCCGCAGCGCCTGCGCCCGCGCCGGACGCAACAGGAAGCTGACATCGGCACCCGCCTGAAACGCCCGCCCCCCGAAATATCCGCCTGTCCCGCCCGCGCCCAAAACCAGAATCCGCATGCTGTCCTCCTCGATGCGTTGAAATCGTCCGCCTGTCACACCCCTCCCGGGGCGCAGGCATGCGTCCGACAGTTTAGGGCGAGTCACCGCGAAAGACAGCCTTCCTTGCGTACCAGGGCTGGCCGCTCAGTCGCTCAGCGGCAGATAAATACGGGTATGCAGCTCGGCCGCCGGCGTGGTCTTGGGATCGTTGACGTACTCTTCGAAGGCAGGGAAATCACCCGGCTCCTTGCCGCTGTCCGGCAACCAGACCGAGAAAAGCCAGTCATAGGCGGCGTCGATCTCACTGTAGGGACCGACATAGTCGAGCACCGCGCAAGGCATGGCCGGGATCTTGAGGGCATGCAGGGGGGCGGTAGGCACCACCTGGGCCGCGATGGCTACCCCCGCATGGGCACGCAGGTGATCGCGCGCCACCTGCCGCGGATCATCGTAGTAGACACCGATCCAGGGGCCGGCGTCGGTCGGGCTGCGAACCAGCCCCTGACTGATGGCCAGCATGCCCAGACGCTCGAAGGTGGAACCGATGTGTTGATAGTCTCCCCGGTGCTCCAGGGTGGCCAGGCGCAGGCCCTCGAAGGCTTGCAGATGAACGGTATACATGAATGGCTCCTTGTTGGTGCGTTGCAGGAGCCGCTGTTGCCGGTACCGCCCAGGCGGCAGCCCGTAGCTCAGGCCAAACGCCCGGCTGAAGGCCGCTGCCGACTGATAGCCCGCCTGGCGCGCCACACGGGCCAGATCATCCTGCCCCGTGCTCAAGGCGCGCGCGGCGCGCTGCAGCCGCATGCGCTGGACCGTCTCGCCCAGTGTCTCCCCGACCAACGCGCGATAGACACGGTGGAAGTGATAGGGCGACAGGCAGGCCAGCCCGGCCAACTGATGAAGATCCGGTGTCCGATCCGGATGATCGGCCAGCCAGCGCAGCACCCGGTCGAGCCGCAAGGCATACCGGGCTTGGGTGGAAGGCTTCATGCGCAACTCCTGGACGCCAGCTTAGAGCAGCCGGATTTGCAGATTTTGCGCTTTTCAGGCCTCAGGTTGGGTAGGTTCCCGGCACCAGGATGCTGTGATCGATCTGAGCCAGATTCTTGCGGCCGCACAAAGCCATCGTGACATCGGCCTCTTTGTAGAGAATTTCCAGCGCGCGCGTCACGCCGGCCTTGCCATAGGCGCCCAGGCCATACAGGAAGGCGCGGCCGATCATGGTGCCATGTGCCCCCAGAGCCACCGACTTGAGCACGTCCTGGCCCGAGCGGATACCGCTGTCGAGCCAGACTTCGGTCTGCGTTCCCACGGCGTCAACGATGGAAGGCAGCACTTCGATGGTCGACAGGGCACCATCGAGCTGGCGTCCGCCGTGATTGCTGACGATCAAGGCATCGGCACCGGTGGCGGCAGCCATGCGCGCATCCTCGGCGTCCAGCACGCCCTTGAGGATGAGCTTGCCGCCCCAGCGCTCCTTGATCCAGGCCACATCGTCCCAGTTCAGGCGCGGGTCGAACTGCTCGGCAGTCCAGGACGACAGCGACGACAGATCGGTCACGCCCTTGGCGTGGCCGACGATGTTGCCGAAGGTGCGTCGCTTGGTCCCCAGCATGCCCATGCACCAGCGCGGCTTGAAGGCCAGGTCAAACAGGTTGCGCAGCGTCGGGCGCGGCGGTGCCGACAGGCCGTTCTTGATGTCCTTGTGGCGTTGCCCGAGGATCTGCAGATCCAGCGTCAGCACAAGCGCCGAGCACTTGGCCGCCTTGGCGCGGTCGATCAGGTTGGCGACGAATTCGCGATCGCGCATCACGTACAGCTGGAACCAGAACGGTTTGGAGCTGGCCTGCGCCACGTCCTCGATCGAGCAGATGCTCATGGTCGACAGCGTGAAAGGCACGCCGAACTCGGCGGCAGCCTGGGCAGCCAGTATCTCGCCGTCGGCATGCTGCATGCCGGTCAGCCCGGTGGGCGCGATTGCCACCGGCATCTTGACCTCCTGGCCCGCCATGGTGGTCGCCAGCGAGCGGCCTTCCATGTCGACCGCCACTCGCTGACGCAGCTTGATCTTCTGGAACTCGCTTTCGTTGGCCCGATAGGTGCCTTCGGTCCAGGCACCCGAGTCCGCGTAGTCATAGAACATGCGCGGCACCCGCCGCTGCGCGACCACACGCAAATCTTCAATGCACGTGATCGTGGAGAGATTCTGGCTCATCGTCCAAGAGAGAATTGCGGCTTGCGCGCACCGCCTGACGTTGCCGGGACACTCCCGGGCGAGCAAAGTATACGCCCGCCGCCTGGCGCGACCCGCCTTTCCCGGCCCATAATTCACGCCGCAGGCCGCGTCCGGCCTGGCAGGACAACACGCAGAGAGCCCCCATGTCAGAAGCCCATATCGAAACCGTATTCATCACCGTGCACGGCAAAGTGCAGGGCGTCGGCTATCGCCACGCCACCGTGCGCCGCGCCCATATGGTGGGCGTGACCGGCTGGGTCCAGAACATGGAAGACGGCACGGTGCAGGCCATGGTGCAAGGCACGGCCGACCAGGTCGACCTGATGCTGGAATGGATGCGGCGCGGCCCGCCGGCGGCCCAGGTGCGCGAACTGGAGTCGCACCGCGAGCATACCGACAAGCGCTATAAACACTTCGCCCAGAACTGAGCCGCACCGCGCGGCGGATTACTCCACCTTGATGCCGGCGGCGCGGATCACGCCCGCATTGCGCTCGGTTTCGCTCTGCACCCGCTCACGAAAAGCCTGGGCGTCGCCGAACTCCGGCTCGAAGCCGAGTTCGCGCATCTGTTTCTGCAGGTCGGGCTCATCCAACATGCCCTGCACCTCCTTGGCCAGACGTTGCACGACAGGCGCCGGCGTGCCCTTGGGGACGGCGATCCCGAACCAGGTCGTGAAATCGAACTCCGGTACACCCGACTCCATCACCGTGGGCGTATCCGGCAGCAACGCCGAGCGCTGCGCGCCGGTCAGCGCCAGCGCCTTGACCTTGCCGGCGCGCGCCTGCGGCACCGCAGCCACCAGCGTATCGATGGACAGCGGGATCTGATTGCCGATCAGGTCCGTCATGGCCGGAGCGCTGCCGCGATAGGGCACGTGCAGCAGCTTGGCCCCCGTGCGTTGAGCCAGGAACTCACCAGCCAGGTGAGGCGTGGAAGCCGTGCCGAAAGAACCGAAACTCAAGGGCTCGGCCGCCGATTTGGCAGTGATGTCCTTGACCGTGCCCAGCCCGCTTTGCGTATTGGTCAGAATGACGAACGGCGACGAGCCGGCAATCGCCACATATTCGTAGCTCTTGACCGGGTCATAGCCCAGGTTGGGATAGAGCAGCGCATTGGTGGTGAACGTCGGCGCGCCGGTGATCATCATCGTATAGCCGTCGGCAGGCGCGCGCGCCACTGCGGCCGCGCCGATACCGGTGTTGGCGCCCGGACGGTTCTCGATCACCATGGTCTGTCCGAGACGGTCGCCCAGCTTGGAAGCGAACAGACGCGCCAACACGTCAGTGGACCCGCCCGGCGGGAAGGGCACGACCAGGGTGATCGGTTTGCTCGGCCAGTCGGCCTGCGCCGCATTGGCACCGGACACCATCGCCAGCCCGCCCAGGGCCACGACCAACATATGTTTGAAACGGGTCTTCAACATCAGGATTTCCTCTTGCGCGTGATTGCGTTGTCGTTCTTGAAATGACGGATCGGTGTCAGGCGTCCGCCGCAAAGGAAGGCGTCTGGCGCCAGAATTGGGTAGCCTGTTCGAAGGCGTGCGCCAGGCGCAGCAGACCCAGCTCGTCGCGGTAGCGGCCCACGATCTGGATCCCCACCGGCAGCCCCTCGGCGGTGAAACCGCAAGGCACGGAAATTGCCGGATGACCGGTCAACGAGAGGTAATAGCCCGAACGCATCCAGTCGATGTAGTTCTGCATGGCCACGCCCTCGATCTCCTCGACGTAGGGCTGCTCGACCGGGAACGGCGCCACCTGGCTGACCGGGCCGATCAGAAAGTCATACTGCTGCATGAAGGTGTGCATGCGGGCAAACAGCGCCGTGCGGTCGCGTTCGGCCTGCGCCAGGGCTGCGCCGCTTTGCTGCAGGCCCAGCTCCACGTTCCAGATCACCGTGTCCTTCAGACGGGCCCGGTCCTTTTCCAGCGTCTTGCCCTGCGCAATCGCGAAGGCCAGACCGCGCAGGGCGTGAAAGGCGCTGTCTGCGCCACTGAAGTCAGGACACGCGGCATGGACCTCGCAGCCCAGCGCCTCGAACACCGGCAATTGCGCCTCGATGGCCTGCACCACGCGCGCCTCGGTCGGCAAGCCACCCCAGGTCGGCGCATAGGCCAGCCGCGTGCCGCGCAAATCGCAATCCAGCGATTGCGTGAACACGGCCGGGTCCTGCTCCAGGCTCACGGGGTCGCGCGCATCGGGGCCGGCCATCGCGGCCAGGTAGAGCGCCACGTCAGCCACGGTACGGCCCATGGGTCCGCTGACCGTGAGCGTGTTGTAGGGGGCGGCGCTGGGCCACTGCGGCACCCGGCCGGGCGAAGGCCGCAGGCCCACCACGTTGCAGAAGCTGGCCGGGTTGCGCAACGAGCCGCCCATGTCGGAACCATCGGCCAGCGCCAGCATGCGCCCGGCCAGGGCGGCGGCCGCGCCGCCGCTGCTGCCGCCGGCGGTCAGGGCCGGGTCATACGGGTTGAGCGTGGCGCCAAACACCGGGTTGAAGGTCTGCGAACCGGCGCCGAACTCCGGCATATTGGTCTTGCCCAACGTGATGGCGCCAGCCTCATGCTGGCGGCTGACCAACAGGCTGCTTTGCGTCGGCACGAAATCGCGATGTATCGGCGAGCCCCAGGTCGTGCGCATACCTGCCGTGAGGAAGCAATCCTTGTGCGCCACCGGCAAGCCGTGCAGCAGGCCCAGCGGCCGTCCATCAGCCTGCGCCTGATCGGCGGCGCTCGCCTGTGCCAGGGCGGCCTCGGCATCCAGGGTGACAATCGCATTGACCGCAGCGTTGCGCGCCTCGATGGCATGCAGATGGGCTTCGGTCAGCTCCCGCGCACTCAATTGCCCGGATGCGATTTCAGCGCGCATCTGCACGGCGGTCAGGTCACACAAGGATTGCCAACTCATGGGGGGAGGTCCTTCAAGAAAGCGCCGCGAACAAGGGCAGGGCACTATTGCTTTCGCTTGATTTATCGGAATACAATACTTTGTACTGTAGAACGATATTTATACGCGGCTTATCCCGACCTCAGCAATGCGGGAAAACACGGCCGCCCACCGCCATGACGACCTCCGACGACGACATTCGAGATCCGCTCTATATCGCCTCGCTCGGCAAGGCGATGCGTGTGCTGGAAGCCTTCCGGCAGGCCCGCTCCCCCCTGGGCCTGACCGAGCTCGCACGCCTGACCGGGCTGGGGAAAAGCGCAGTACAACGCTTCACCTACAGCTGGGAACGGCTGGGCTATCTGGTCAAGGACCCGCAGACTCGCCGCTACGTCCTGGGCGCGAGCGTGCTCGAACTGGGATATTTCTTCCTGCGCGACAACCAGCTGGTCTCGCGCGCCGCTCCCCACCTGGTGGCCTTGCGTGAATCCAGCGGGCTGGCGGTGAACATGAGCGTGCTCGACGGCGACGACATGATCTACCTGCTGCGCCTGCCCAGCCTGCAGCTCACGCTGGCCGAGATGCTGCCCGGACGCCGCATGCCCCCCTGGTGCAACAGCGCCGGGCGCATGCTGCTGTCGACCTACGACGACGACACCGTGGGCCGCTACCTGGCCCGCGCCCCGATCGAGGCGTACACCCGGCACACTGTCACCGACCCCGAAGCGCTGGTCGGCGTCATTGCCCAGGCCCGCCAGCAGAACTACGCGCTCACGCGCGATCAGGTGCTGGTCAACCAGATCGGCGCAGCCGTATTGCTGCGCGCCGAGCCCGGGCTGCCACGCGCCGCCCTGAACGTCACCGGCCCGGCCAGCGAATACTCCGACGCCCGCCTGGAACAGGAAATCGTTCCGCAGTTGCTCAAGGCGGCCTACGCCATCAGTTGCGTCTGAGCTGCTCACAGTCGACGCCGGGCCGACATTGGTGCATGCTTTCGGTCTGCCGCGCAGGTCACTGCGGCAAACCACCACAACACCATCGCATCGGACCCGCCACGCGCGGATACCGGCGCCGGCAGTTTCAGGGAGCGGGAGCATGCAGCACACAGGACGCGCCACGTGCAGCGCCGGGAGAATCCGGTGAGCACCACAGACGCCACACAACAACGGCAGCACATCGGCATCCTGATGGGCGCCCAGGCCCTGGGTGGCGCCTCGCCGCCCATCATCATCTCACTGGGCGGGATCGTGGGCCAGACGCTGGCCAGCGATCCCGGCCTGGCAACATTGCCGGTCAGCCTTTTCAACCTCGGGGTGGCGTTGTCCACCCTGCCGGCCGCCTGGATGATGCGCAAGCACAGCCGCCGCGGCGCCTACCTGACAGGCGCCACGCTGGGCTGCCTGGCTGGCCTGATCGCGGCAATCGCCATCATGCAGAGCAGCTTCCTGCTGTTCTGCGTGGGAACCGCGCTGGCCGGCTTCTACGGCGCCTGCGTGCAGAGCTATCGTTTCGCCGCCGCCGATGCCGTGCCGGCAGGCCAGCGCCCGCTGGCCATTTCACGCGTCATGGTGGGCGGGCTGGCGGCAGCCATCATCGGCCCTCAACTGGTCATCTGGACCCGTGACAGCCTGCCCGGCCTGCCTTTCGCCGGCAGCTTCTACGCCCAGGCTGCGCTGGCACTGCTGGCCATCCCCCTGCTCATGCGCCTGCCGCGCGGCCATGCCCCGGCGGCAGCCCCGGCAGCACAGGCGCCACCGGCCGGTGCGGCCCGCTCGGCGCGTGACATCGCCCGCAGCTCGGCCTTCCTGGTGCCTGCCGTGGTCGGCATGGTGTCGTACGCCGCAATGAGCTTTCTCATGACCGCCACGCCCATGGCGATGGTGGGCTGCGGCCATACCGTGGGCGAGGCTGCGCTGGGCATCCAATGGCATGTGCTGGCCATGTTCGGCCCCAGCTTTTTCACCGGCCGCCTGATCACGCGCTTTGGCAAGCCAGCCATCATCATCACCGGCCTGGTACTCATTGCGCTGTCCAGCGTGGTCGCACTCAGCGGGCTGGACCTGCATGACTTCTGGGGGGCGCTGATCCTGCTGGGCCTGGGCTGGAACCTCAGCTTCCTGGGCGCCACCGCCATGATCGCCGATAGCTTCCAGGGCCCCGAGCGCAGCAAGGCGCAGTCGATGAACGACTTCCTCATTTTCGGCAGCGTGGCCCTGTCCTCATTCGGCTCCGGGCAGATGCTGGCCACCCTGGGCTGGGATGCCATCAACCGCACGGCCATCGTCATCATGGTGATCACCATCACGCTGGTGCTGGCCTACCGCATGGCAACCCGCCACCGCCTGGCCGCTTGAGTCCGGGCAGGGGGCCGACCGTGCCCCCATCAAAAAAGGCTGCCCATATCGCTGGGCAGCCTTTTTCTATGCCTGCCGGCACAATCCTCAACGCCGGGCGGCCTGCACCCGATAACGCCGCATCTGCCTGCGCACCGCCAACTGATTGGTCGCCAGACCCAGCAAAATCCCCATCACGCCCAGCCACTGCACCGGCTGCAAGCGTTCATCGAAGGCCACCGCGGCCGCCCACAGCCCGACCACCGGCACCAGCAAGGAAAACGGCGACACCCGCCCGGCGCTATGGCGCTGCAACAGGCGGGTCCACAGGGTATAAGCCAGCAGCGTGGCCAGCAGGCCGAGAAACAGCACGGCCAGGCCCTCCTGCCAGCCGATGCTCAGCAAACCCGCCACGGTGGCATCAGCGCCATCCACGGCGACCGCCAGGCCATAGAAGGGCGGCAGGCTGACTGCGCTGCTCCAGACAATGAAGGCCAGCGGGTCGTACTTGGCGCCGGTATTGCCAGCCAGCCGCACCACCAGATTGGACACCGCCCACATGAAGGCCGCGCCCAGGGTCAGCAGAAACCCCACCAGCGTCATCTGTCCGGGCCCCTCGCCATGCGCCGAGGCAATCGCAACCAGGCCGGCAGCCGCGATACCCAAGCCCAGCCACTGCGCCGGCGCCCCGCGTTCGCCCAGCAATGGCACGGCCAGCAACAGGGTGAACAGCGCCTGGGTCTGCATCACCACCGAGGCCACCCCTGCCGTCATGCCATAGGCCAGGGCCGTGAACAACAGACCGAACTGGCCGATCCCCTGTACCAGCCCATAGGCAACGACATACTTCCACGGCACCGCCGGGCGGCGCACGAACAGCAGGAAGGGCAGGGAGGCCACCGTGAAACGCAGCGCCCCCAGCAACATGGGGCTCAAGCCGCGCAGGCCCCATTTCATGACCACGAAATTCAGCCCCCAGATGATCACCACGCCGGCGATGCACAAACCATCCGACCACGACATCCGCGTGGGCGCGCTCAATCCATGGCCACTCATGCAGACACCCGGCCCGGCACACCAGGCCAACGACAGCAAACCAAATACGACACGGCTTTCCTCGACATCCAGTCCGGGCTATCAGGGGGCAAACACGCAGAAGCCGCCCAAACCCGCTGCGCGCTCCATCATGATAGTCCTCGTGCGAGCCCGGGCTCTGCGAGCGGCCCCCTGGCCCAAAAAAAATGGCTGCCCGGAGGCAGCCATTCCTGAGACCAACGCAGGCCGTCAAACGTCGATGTTGCCCGCCGACAGGGCATGCGCCTCGATGAAGGCGCGGCGCGGCTCGACGTCGTCGCCCATCAGCGTGGTGAAGACCTCGTCAGCCGCGATGGCATCTTCGATCTGCACGCGCAACAGGCGGCGCACGGTGGGATCCATGGTGGTCTCCCAGAGCTGCTCGGGGTTCATCTCGCCCAGACCCTTGTAGCGCTGCTTGGTCAGGCCACGCTCGGCTTCGGAACGCAGCCACTGCATCGCCTCGCGGAAGTCCGTGACCGGCTGCGAACGGCGCTTGTCGCCTTCGCCGCGGGCCACCGTGGCGCCTTCCTTGACCAGGCCCAGGAAGGTGTTCGCGGATTTGGACAGCACGCCGTAATCGGCGCCGCGCACGAAATCGGCATCGATGATGCTGATGCGCACGTTGCCGTGATGCATGCGACGGATGACCAGGCGGCGCTTGTCGGCCTCCTCGTCGTGCTCGGCAACGACTTCCACGCCGTCGCCATCATGATTGCGCAAGACATCCTGCAGACGCTGCGCAGCAGCCTGCGCAGCAGCCTCGCTTTCCAGGTTGACCTCCACGCCCTCGGCCAGCGCCGAGAGCGCCGGCACGTCGAACACGCGCGACAGGCGCGAAATGACGGCATCGGCCAGCACATATTGACGTGCCAGTTCATCCAGGCTCTCGCCGCGAATGGGTTCGGCGCCTGCGGCCGGAATCAGTTCGGCATCCTTGAGCGCCAGTTGCAGCATGAACTTGGCCTCTTCGACCTCGTCCTTCAGGTAGCGCTCCTCGCGGCCGACCTTGACCTTGTAGAGCGGCGGCTGGGCAATGTAGACGTGCCCCCCCGAAACCAGCTCCGGCATCTGCCGATACAGCAGCGTGAGCAGCAGCGTACGGATGTGCGCGCCGTCGACGTCCGCGTCGGTCATGATGATCAGGCGGTGATAGCGCAGCTTCTCGATGTTGAAATCCGGCCCGATGCTGGTGCCCAGGGCGGTGATCAGCGTGGCGATCTGTTCGCTGGCGATCAGGCGGTCAAAACGCGCCTTCTCGACGTTGAGCACCTTGCCGCGCAACGGCAGGATGGCCTGGAACTTGCGGTCGCGGCCCTGCTTGGCCGAGCCGCCTGCCGAGTCCCCTTCCACGATGTACAGCTCGCACAGCGCGGGGTCTTTTTCCTGGCAATCGGCCAGCTTGCCGGGCAGGCCGGCACCTTCCAGCACGCTCTTGCGACGCGTCATCTCGCGCGCGCGGCGTGCGGCTTCGCGGGCCCGCGCGGCTTCGACGATCTTGCCGCACAACGCCTTGGCGTCGTTGGGGTTCTCCAGCAACCAGGATTCCAGCGACCGGGCCACGGCATCCTCAACGGCCGGACGCACTTCGCTGGACACCAGCTTGTCCTTGGTCTGGCTGCTGAACTTGGGCTCGGGCACCTTGACCGACAGCACGCAGGCCAGGCCTTCGCGCATGTCATCGCCGGCGGTCTCGACCTTGGCCTTCTTGGCCAGCTCGTTGTCGGCGATGTACTTATTGATGACGCGCGTCATCGCCGCGCGCAGGCCGGTCAGGTGGCTGCCGCCATCGCGCTGCGGGATGTTGTTGGTGAAGCACAGCACGCTTTCGCTGTAGCTGTCGTTCCATTGCATGGCCACTTCGACGCCCACCGGCACCCCGCCGGCCGAGGAATCGGTGCTCACTGCAAACACATTGGGGTGCAGCACGGTCTTGGCGCGGTTGATGTACTCGACAAAACCCTTCACGCCTCCCGAGAAGGCGAAGTTCTCTTCCTTGCCCTGACGCTGGTCGACCAGGCGGATCTTCACGCCATTGTTCAGGAACGACAGCTCGCGCAGGCGCTTGGAGAGGATCTCGTAGTGATATTCGATATTGGAGAAGATCACCGGATCGGCCAGGAAGCGCACTTCCGTGCCGCGCTTGTCGGTCTGGCCGGTCACGGCCAGGGGCGCCACGCGCTGGCCCTGGCGGAATTCGATCTCGTGCACCTGGCCATTGCGGCGGATGGTCAACCGCAGCCACTCGGACAGTGCGTTCACGCAGGACACGCCCACGCCGTGCAGGCCGCCCGACACCTTGTACGAGTTCTGGTCGAACTTGCCACCAGCGTGCAGCTCGGTCATGACGATTTCGGCTGCGCTGCGGCCAAATTCGTCATCCTTGTGCACGTCGGTCGGAATACCGCGGCCGTTGTCCGTCACCGAAATCGAGTTGTCGGTGTGGATGGTGACCACGATGTCGTCGCAGTGGCCGGCCAGGGCTTCGTCAATGGCGTTGTCGACCACTTCGAACACCATGTGATGCAGGCCGGTGCCATCGGATGTATCGCCGATGTACATGCCGGGCCGCTTGCGCACGGCCTCCAGCCCCTTGAGCATCTTGATCGAATCCGCGCCGTAGCCGCTGGTCTCGGGAGTGGTGTTCTGTTGATCTGCCATAGCTCTGTTCAAAAATAAAAGGCGGCCATTGAGGCCGGTCCGCCTGCGCATTGCGCCGACGGCCTATGCCGGTTTGTTGCGGATCAGATCCGCATCGGCATGACGACGTACTTGAACTGATCGTCGTCGGGCAGGGTGATGAGCGCCGAGGCGTTGGCATCGGGCATGACCGACCACTGCACGTTTTCCACCTTGACGTTGGCCAGCACGTCGAGCAGGTAGCCGACGTTGAAGCCCACGTCCAGCGGCTCGTGGCCGTAGTCGATATCGATCTCTTCCTGCGCCTCTTCCTGCTCGGCGTTGGAGGAGGAGATCTTCATCAGGTTCTGCACCAGTTGCAGACGCACACCCTTGAATTTATCGGTCGTCAGGATCGCGGCACGCTGCAGACTGCCCTGCAGGGCTTCGCGGCTGACGTTGAAGTGACGCGTGTAGTTCGTGGGGATGACCCGCGAGAAGTCGGGAAACTTGCCCTCGACCAGCTTCGAGACCAGCTCGACGTCACCGAAACGGAAACGGATCTGGCCCGGCGCGACATCCAGCGACACCGGCTCATCGGAGTCTTCGAGCAGGCGCTGCATTTCCAGCACGGTCTTGCGCGGCACGATGACCTCGTGGCGCTCGGCGATCCCATCGGCCTCGGTAGCGCAATGCGCCAGGCGGTGGCCATCGGTGGCCACGGCGCGCACACGGCCCGGCTCGAATACCAGCAGCATGCCGTTCAGATAGTAGCGGATGTCCTGCTGGGCCATGGCGAAGTGCACCATGTTGAACAGATGGCGCAGGGTACGCTGCGGCATCGTCAGCGAGACGTCCCACTGCTCGGGCTGCGCCACGGTCGGGAATTCGCTGGCCGCCAGCGTCTGCAGGGCGAAGCGGCTCTTGGCAGACTGCACCGACAGCTTGCTCGAGGCGAGGGCCAGCTTGACCTCGCCGGTGTCCGGCAACGCCTTCAGGATGTCCAGCAGCTTGCGTGCAGCCACGGTGATGGACTCGTTGCTCTCGCCCACACCGAAGTCGGCATGCGTGGTGATCTGCACTTCCAGATCGGTGGCAATGAAAGCAACCTTGTTGCCTTCCTTGCGCATCAGGATGTTCGCCAGGATGGGCAGGGTATGGCGTCTTTCGACGATGCCCGCCACAGTCGACAGCGGCTTCAGCAATGCATCGCGTGTGGTTTGTACGAGTTGCATGGTCATCCTTTGAGAGTTTGTTCCAACACGTGCAGGGTATGGTTGAGCTCGGCCTGCTTGGCGCGCGCATCGGAAATCTTGCGAACCGCGTGCAACACCGTCGTGTGGTCACGGCCGCCGAACAGATCACCGATCTCGGGCAGGCTTTTCTGGGTCAACTCCTTGGCCAGGTACATCGCCACCTGGCGCGGCAAGGCAATATTCGCGGGCCGGCGTTTCGAATACATGTCGGCCACCTTGATCTTGTAGAAATCCGCGACCGTCTTCTGGATGTTCTCAACCGTGATCTGGCCGTTGGACACCGACAGCAGGTCCTTGAGCGCGTCCTTGCAGACATCCACGTTGAGGATGTCGCGACCGTGAAAGCGCGCATAGGCCAGCACCTTGCGCAGGGCCCCTTCGAGCTCGCGCACGTTGCTGCGCAGATGCTTGGCGATGAAGAAGGCCACTTCCTCGGGCATGGGCACCCCTTCGGATTCTGCCTTGCGCAACAGGATGGCGACCCGCATTTCCAGCTCCGGCGGCTCGATGGCCACCGTCAGGCCGGAGTCAAAGCGCGAGATCAGGCGGCTGTCGATGCCGGACAGCTCCTTGGGGTAGGTGTCGCTGGTGATGATGATCTGCTTGCGCTGCGCGACCATCGCCTCGAACGCGTAGAAGAACTCTTCCTGCGTGCGGTTCTTGCCGGAGAAGAACTGGATATCGTCGATCAGCAGCAGATCAAGCGAATGGTAGTACCGCTTGAAATCATCGAAAGCCTTGCGCTGGTATGCCTTGACCACGTCCGAGACGTACTGGTCGGCATGCACATAGCGCACCCGCACCCCGGTACCGGCAGCCACCATGGCATTGCCGATGGCGTGGATCAGGTGGGTCTTGCCCAGGCCGACCCCGCCATACAGGAACAGCGGGTTGTAGGAGGTGCCCGGATTCTCGGCCACCTGCAAGGCGGCCGCACGCGCCAGCTGGTTGGCCTTACCCGTGACGAAGTTGTCGAAGGTCAGGTCGGTATTCAGCCGGGAGCGTTCGTAGACGATGTTGGCCGCCTCGACAGCGGCCGCGCTTTGCGCAAGCGAAGGCGCCGGCTCGGCGGCCATCGGCGCGGGTGCCGGCGCCATAGCAGGCGCACTCGGCATGGCCGGCGGTGGCGCACTGGGCATCGGCACGGGCGCGGCGGCGCTCGGGCGGGGAGTCATGGGCATGCGTGGTGCGGCGCCGTGGCTGGGCAACTCGAACAGCACCTGCACCGGACGCTGATACCACTCGGTAGCCAGCGCCTCGATCTGATGCGAAAAGTTCTTGCGGACCCAATCCAGCTTGAAGCGGTTGGGGGCAGCCACGCGCAGCACCGCCTGCGCTTCGTCAAAGGCAAGCGGGACCAGCGGTCTTATCCACGCGCTGATTTGTTGGGGGGGAAGCTCCTGCTCAAGACGACTGACGCAGGTCTGCCAGAATTCTTTCATGTCGCTCTTGTTCAAACCTCGATTCTACCGCTTTTGGGCATAAGTTATCCACAGCCCGGCCGGGGCCTGCCATTCGGGCCTTTACCTAACTGATTGACAAGACTGGAGAAACTTGCTGAAATGGTGGGCTTTTCCGAATTCTGTCTGTCAGAAGGTTCCGTTGGAACTGCACGGGAAGCAGCGAAAACCTCATCTATCTCAGAGATTTAGCAAGATCGGGGGGATTTGGCTGCCAGCGCGTATAGCGATATCCGCGCCGCATTGGCCACCTAGGCTTTGTCACCCATTTTGCTGCATGTCTTTTGCTTGTCCACCGCGCCATCGGCACGGTGCGCAAAGCGTTACCGACATCGGCATGCTGGCGATGGCAGCGTCCGGGTCCAGCTGACGTGCTCCCGGCCTCGGGCCCCGTCCCAAGATCAGCTGCACGCTGATGCCGGGATACCCGCTCGGGTCATTGCGACCAGGAACCTCCAGGCAGCCTCCTTCTGACTTTGTTCTTTTTGTGGATCGTCCATGAAACGCACCTACCAACCTTCCGTCACCCGCCGCAAGCGCACCCACGGCTTTCGCTTGCGCATGAAGACCCGCGCCGGCCGCGCCATCCTGAACGCTCGCCGCGCCAAGGGCCGCAAGCGTCTGGCCGTTTAATACCGGCCTCGCTGCGGATTTCGTCCCTTTGCCCGGCACGCCTGCCGCCTCTGGAGCGGGCATTCTGCCCCTCCCCGAGCGGGCCGGCAGCCGGCAGATGGAGGATCCGCCGCCCCTGTCAGCCATGACACGCGCCCGCTTTCCCGCCCAGGCGCGCCTGCATCGCCCCTCCGAGTTTGCTGCCGCCCTGAAGGGCCGACGGCTTGCCCGAGGGGCGATGTTCGTTGTCAGCGCCGCGGCGCCGGCCGACGACACCGACCCGGCCGCGCGCCTGGGCCTGGTGATCGCCAAAAGGTTTGCGCCGCTGGCCAGCACCCGCAACGCCATCAAGCGCGTGCTGCGCGAGGCCTTCCGCCACCAGCGGCCGGGCCTGCCTGCGCGCGACTATGTCGTGCGCTTGCACAGCCGGGTCACGCCGGTCACCCTGACGGTGCTCAAGCGTGCCGTGCGCAGCGAAGCAGATGCCTTGTTCGGGCGGATCGCAAAATGATCAAGGCTCTGCTCATTGCGCCCATCCGCTTCTATCGCTTTTTCCTGAGCCCCTGGATCGGCCGCCAATGCCGCTTCACGCCGACCTGTTCGGCCTACGCCATCGAAGCGATCGAACGCCACGGCCCTGTGCGAGGTCTGTGGCTGGCGGCAAGGCGCATCGGGCGCTGTCATCCCTGGTCGCCCGGCGGCCTGGATCCAGTGCCGGCAAGCCGCGGCAAATCCAGCAAACCCGACTGCTGCGGCCATCATGCCCGTAGCGGACCCGATTGACGTTAAACTTGCGGGCTTTGCGGGTCCGCTCTCTTTTCCTCAGGCACTATGGATATCCGACGCACCATCCTCTGGATGATATTTTGCTTCTCGCTGTTGCTCCTGTGGAACAACTGGCAAGTTAGTAACGGCCAGCAGTCGCTGTTTGCCAGCACGTCCACCGGCGCGGACCAGAACGCGTCCGCCAACAGCAATGGCACACCGCCGGCCAACGGCAATGGCGCCAACACGGCGGTACCCAGCGTGCCTGCCAGCGCGCCGGCTACCCCCAGCTCCGTGCCGGGCAGCACGGCACCTGCGCCGGCACAGGCCGAACAGGTGGTCGTCACGACCGACGTGCTGCGCCTGACCTTCAATACGCTGGGCGCCCAACTGGTGCGCGCAGAACTGCTGAAGTACCCGATCAGCAGCGACAACCCGCGTCCCATGGTCCTCCTGGATCGTTCGGCAGATCTGATCTACACCGCCCAGACCGGTGTGATCGGTGCAGGCCAGAACTTCCCCACTCACCAGACGCCGTTCGCCGTGACCAGCACCGAACGCGAACTGTCCGGCGACAAGCTGGCCGTGCGCTTCGAAGCGGAATCGGGCGGCTTGCGCGTGGTGAAGACCTTTACGCTTGATCGCGGCAGCTACGACGTGCGCGTGCGCCACGACGTGACCAACCTGGGCGCCGCCACGGTGTCGCCGTCGGTCTACCTGCAGCTCGAGCGCGACGGCAACGATCCCAGCGGCACCTCCAGCTTCTACAACACCTTCACGGGTGTCGCGGTCTACTCCGAGCAAGACAAGTTCCAGAAGATCTCCTTCTCGGATATCGCCAAGAACAAGGGCAGCTACATCCGCCACGCCGACAACGGCTGGATCGGTATCGTGCAGCACTACTTCGCCACGGCCTGGGTGCCCCAGGAAGGCAAGCAACGCAGCAACGAACTGCTGCAACTGGCGCCCAACCTGTATGCCGCACGCACCATCGTGCCGGTCGGCGACGTGGCTCCGGGCTCCACCGTGGCCGCCGATGCGCAGCTGTGGGTCGGCCCGCAAGACCAACAGGCCATGTCGGCCGTCGCTCCGGGCCTGGAACTGGTGGTCGACTATGGCTGGCTGACCATCATCGCCAAGCCGCTGTTCTCCCTGATGACCTGGCTGCACAGCCTGCTGGGCAACTGGGGCTGGACCATCGTGGCCCTGACCGTGATCATCAAGGCGGTGTTCTATCCGCTGGCCTCGGCCAGCTACCGCTCGATGGCCCGCATGAAGCAGGTCGCTCCGCGCCTGCAAGCCCTGAAAGAGAAGTACGGCGATGATCGCCAGAAGCTCAACCAGGCCATGATGGAGATGTACCGCCACGAGAAGATCAACCCGCTGGGCGGCTGCCTGCCCATGCTGGTGCAGATCCCGGTCTTCATTGCCCTGTACTGGGTGCTGTTGGCCAGCGTGGAAATGCGCGGTGCCCCCTGGATTCTCTGGATCCATGACCTGGCCGTGCGTGACCCGTACTTCATCCTGCCGGCCGTGATGATGGGCACGATGTTCCTGCAGATCAAACTGAACCCCACGCCGCCCGATCCCATGCAGGCCAAGGTCATGATGATCATGCCGTTGGTCTTCGGGGGGATGATGTTCTTCTTCCCGGCCGGTCTGGTGCTGTACTGGTGCGTGAACAACACGCTGTCCATCCTGCAGCAGTGGAGCATCACGCGCAGCATCGCGCGTCAGGCTGCCAAGCGGGGTTGATGTCGCAGACGGACCCTGGCGTCCGTCCCCCCGCACACCGCGCCCGTACCTCTGGTACCGGCGCGGTTTTTCATGCCCCCGGCAAAGCCCCGCGACACAAAAAAGCCCCGCCGCCCGGCAGGGCGAACGGGGCAGGGGCGACACGTCGCACCGCGCCTTTCCCGGGAAAGGCGCGGGCACGCAGACTCAGGCCAGATCGAAACGGTCGAGGTTCATCACCTTGACCCATGCCGCCACGAAGTCCTGCAGGAACTTATCCTGCGCGTCGTCGCTGGCGTAGACCTCGGCCAACGCCCGCAACTGGGCATGGGCGCCAAACACCAGATCCACCCGGCTGGCGGTCCAGCGCCGCTCTCCGGTGGCCCGGTCCCGACCTTCGAAATGCTCCCGCTCCGGTGAGACCGGGTG
>JAEWJD010000228.1 GCA_023386765.1 Pseudomonadota bacterium
TGACGGAGCTGGCCGTAGACATGGCATAACCCTGTACATCATACAACGTTGTCACCTTTTCCCAGCGAATGTCCCCACCAGGTCCCGGAGTTTCACGCACGAAAACCCGCTTGAGCTCGCGCGGGCCCTGTCTTTCCCAGAGCGCATGGGGCATGGCGGTGCCGGGCGCGAGCAGGTTATTCCAGCCAGTGAGCGTGCTGCTGTCGCGGTAGAAGGAGCGTAGATAGGTGTACAGGTAGTCACTGCCGCTGGCCCCGCCGGAGGTGGATTTGGCGCGTGCGATGACGGACAGATCCGGTGGTGCGATGCCGAACCACTTGCGGGCTTCTTCGGGCGTCATGGCGATGCGCATGGGGTCGCTGGTGCTTTCGCCCGTGAACAGCAGGTTGTCCCGGATCTGCTGTTCGCTCAGGCCCAGTTCCTGCAGCGTGTTGTAACGCACCGCCTGGGCGCTGTGGCAGCTCAGGCAGTAGTTGATGAACAGCTTGGCGCCGTTCTGCAGCGCGGGCAGGTCGTGCGACGAACGCGGCGCGCGTTCCGGCGTCATGGCGGGTCCGGCCGCCAGCGTGCCGGCACAGGCCAGCAGCAAGGTCAGCGCGGCGATCAGTGTCTTGATCATGCAGGATCCTTTCGGGCGTCCGGGGCGCTCAAGGGCGCCGGAAGGTCAGGCGCTCTGGCACCGGCTTGCAGCGGCCCAGCCGGCTCCAGACCGGCATGAGCAGGAAAAAGCCCAGGTAGACCAAGGTGCCGGCCTGGGCGGCCAGGTGCGTGGCCGGGGTCGGCGGCCGGGTTCCCAGATAGCCCAGCATCAGGAAATCCACGATGAACAGCGCATAGACCGCCTTGTGCCAGCCGGGCCGGTAGCGGATGGATTTCACGGGCGAGCGATCCAGCCATGGCAGAAAGAACAGGACGCCGACGGCACCGCCCATGGTCATGACGCCCCAGAATTTGGCGTCTTCGGTGCGCAGCAGCACGGCCAGGACCAGGAACAGGGCGGCGCCGATGAGCCGGGCCCGCAGGCTGCGTCGCCGCGTCAGCAGCCAGCTGAGGGCGGCCAGCAGCGCGGCTGCGGCCAGCACCCAGGTGAAGCCGTCCGTGGCCGCACGCAGCATGGCGTAGAACGGTGTGAAGTACCACACGGGGGCAATGTGCTCGGGCGTTTGCAGCGGGTCGGCCGGTACGAAGTTGTTGTACTCCAGGAAGTAGCCGCCCATTTCGGGTGCAAAGAACACGATGGCTGCGAACACGACCAGGAAGACTGCCACGCCCAGCAGGTCGTGCACGGTGTAGAAGGGATGGAAGGGCACGGTATCGAGCGGCCGCCCGTGGCGGTCACGCGGGCCCTCGCGCACTTCGATGCCATCGGGGTTGCCCGAGCCCACCTGGCGCAACGCCACCAGATGGGCAGCCACCAGGGCGATGAGCACCAGCGGGATCGCGATGACATGGAAGGCGAAGAAGCGGGTCAGGGTGGCGTCTGAGACGACGTAGCCGCCGCGTATCCAGAGCGCCAGATCGGGGCCGATGTAGGGAATGGCAGAGAACAGATTCACGATGGCCTGCGCGCCCCAGTAAGACATCTGGCCCCATGGCAGCAGATAGCCGAAAAAGGCTTCGGCCATCAGGCACAGGAAGAGCGCCATCCCCAGAATCCAGACCAGCTCGCGGGGCTGGCGATAGGATCCGTAGAACAGGCCGCGCAGCATGTGCAGATAGATCACCACGAAGAACAACGAGGCGCCGGTGGAGTGCAGGTAGCGCATCAGCCAGCCCCAGGGAACTTCGCGCATGATGTATTCGATCGAGGCGAAGGCCTGCGCGGCGTCCGGCTTGTAATGCATCACAAGGAAAATACCGCTGACGATCTGAATGACGAAGATCAGCAACGCCAGCGAGCCGAACAAGTACCAAAGGTTGAAGTTTTTGGGGACGTAGTATTCCGTGAAATGCGCCTTCCAGGTGGAGGTCACGGGGAAACGCCGGTCCAGCCAGGCCAGCAGGCCAGCGGCGGATTCCTCGGGTTTTTCACCAGCCATTCACGGGGCTCCTTCTTGATGCCGGGTGACGCGCACCCGCGGGCTCAGGCCTGGCTGTCGTCGTCGACGCCCACGATGATGCGGGAGTCGCTGAGATAGCGGTACGGCGGGATTTCCAAGTTGTCGGGCGCGGGCTTGTCTTTGTAGACCCGCCCGGCCAGATCGAAGGTCGAGCCATGGCAGGGGCACAGAAAGCCGCCTGCCCAGCTATCGGGCATGCCGGCGGCGTCGCCGGGCTCGAATTGCGGCCGGGGCACGCACCCCAGGTGTGTGCAGATGCCCACGCACACGAAGAGATCCGGCTCGCGCGAGCGGTACTCGTTGCGGGCATAGTCGGGGGTGTAGCCCGGGCGCCTGGATCCCGGGTCGGCCAGCAGGGCGTTCTGGGAGGACAGACCGGCCAGTTGGGCCTCGCTACGGCGCAGGATCCATACCGGTTTGCCGCGCCATTCGACGGTTCGCATCTGGCCCGCAGTGAGGTCGGTGATGTCGACCTCGACGGGTTCGGCGGCTGCGCGGGCACGTGCCGAAGGGCCGAGCGAGCGGACCAGCGGCACGGCCACCGCTGCCCCGGCAATGCCGCCCAGGGCGCAGGCCGTGGTTATCCAGAAGCGTCGTGAAGGATCGGGAGGAAGCTTGGGATCCACGGCGCCGTCGTCATCGAGCATCGGGGTGTCCTGGCTCATTTCCTGTCCTTGTGGGTCCGCTGAGCTTGTTTTAGGATCAGTCCTGCGATGGCGGACAGCGGGAAAAAAGGTCGTCGCGTCGTCGCTGCGTATTATAGTCCTGCCTCACTTTACTACTGCCCCGTTATTCGGGAAGGGAATACACATGAGCAATGGCAAGGGTTTTCTGCAAGAGTTCCGTGACTTTGCGGTCAAGGGCAACGCTGTCGATCTGGCCGTCGGTGTCATCATCGGCGCGGCGTTCGGCAAGATCGTCGACTCCATCGTCAAAGACCTGGTCATGCCCGTGGTGAACTTCGTCCTGGGCGGTTCGGTCGATTTCACCAACAAGTTCATCGTGTTGTCCATGCCGGAGGGCTACACCGGGCCGCAGACCTATGCCGACCTGAATCAGGCCGGTGCCGTGCTGCTGGCATGGGGGAACTTCGTCACCATCCTGATTAACTTCGTCCTGTTGGCCTTCATCATTTTCTGGATGGTGAAGTTGGTCAACAAGGCCCGTCAGCAGCCTGAGCCGGAAGTGGCACCCGCCGAGCCGGCGCCCACGCCGGAAGACATCGTGTTGCTGCGCGAGATCCGCGACTCGCTCAAGAAGTAAGCGAGCCGCGCAGGTGGTGGCTTCAGATCGGGTTGTCGATGTCGATGAATTCGACCTTGATGCCGAACTCGGCGGCCACCGCTTCGCCCAGTGCCTGCACGCCGTAGCGCTCGGTGGCATGATGGCCGGCGGCAATGAAGCCCACCCCGGTTTCACGTGCCAGATGCGCATTGGGTTCCGAGGCTTCGCCCGTGATGTACACGGTGGCACCGGCCTCGACCGCCTCCTGCATCATGTTCTGGGCGCCACCGGTGCACCAGGCGACCCGGCCCACCGGCGCCTGGGCGTCGCCGACCCACAGCGCCTGGCGCTGCAGCCGCTGCGAGACCTGTTCGGCGAACTGGCCCAGCGTGGCGGCCCCGGGCGCTTCACCCAGCCAGATCAGGCCATCCCGTCCACAGGTCAGCGGCACGCCCTCCGCATCGCGCATCGGTTGCAGGCCCAGCACCCGCGCCAGTTGCGCGTTGTTGCCCAGCGTCGGATGCGCGTCCAGCGGCAGGTGATACCCGATCAGGTTCAGGTCATGGGCCAGCGTGAGCGCCAGGCGCCGGCGGCGCGGGCCCAGCACGCGCGGGTCCTCGTTGCGCCAGAACCAGCCGTGGTGCACCAGCACGGTGTCTGCGCCTCGCTCGATGGCGGCGCGCAGCAAGGCTTCGGAGGCCGTCACTCCGGTGATAATGTGGCGGATCTCGGGCTTGCCCTCGACCTGCAGGCCGTTGGGTGCGTAGTCCCGATAGCGCGCTGTTTGCAGCGTGCTATCGAGCCAGGCTGTTAGCCTGCGGACGTCGACAGTATTCATGTTTATCCCGTAAAGAAAATGCGTCGCCTTTGGCTGATCTTTGCCCAGGCTGTCACGGTTTGCCTGGCCATTTTATTCATCGTGACCACGCTGCGCCCCGACTGGGTCCGGTTGGGCGGGCCTCCGCCTGCGCCGGCCGTGGGCGTGAGCAGCTATGCCCCGGCAGTGGCGCAGGCGGCGCCTTCAGTGGTCAATGTCTATACCACCAAACATATCAACGTGCCCCTGCTGCCCCTGCCCGATGACCCGGCACTGAGGCAGTTCCTGGGCCAGATTCCGGGATTCTCCCGGCGTCAGGCCAGCACCAACCTGGGTTCGGGCGTGATCGCCGATGGGCGCGGCTATGTGCTGACCAACTATCACGTGATCGAGGCCGCCGACGCCATCGAAGTGGCGTTGTTCGATGGCCGGCAGGTCAGCGCCAAGGTGGTGGGCGATGATCCGGAAACCGATCTGGCCGTGCTGAAGCTGCCTGACGACATGGCGCGGCTGCCTGTGGCCGAGGCCACGCCGCTGCCGGCCCTGCGGGTGGGTGATGTGGTGCTGGCCATCGGCAATCCGTTCGGCGTGGGTCAGACCACCACCCAGGGCATCGTGTCGGCCCTGGGCCGCAACGGGCTGGGGATCAACGCCTACGAGAATTTCATCCAGACCGATGCCGCCATCAATCCCGGCAATTCCGGGGGGGCGCTGATCGATACCCAGGGTCGCCTGGTGGGCATCAATACGGCCATTTACTCGCGTACCGGGGGATCGCTGGGCATCGGCTTCGCCATCCCCATCGATAGCGCGCGCCGCGTGATGCAGGACATCATCGAGCATGGCGCGGTGCGCCGTGGCTGGTTGGGCATCGAGCCCCAGGATCTCACCCCGGAGCTGGCGCGCGCGTTTCGCCTGGCGCCCCATGCCGATGGCGTGATCGTCGCCGGTGTGCTGCGTGGCGGGCCGGCCGACAAGTCCGGCCTGCGGATCGGGGATATCGTGCAGCGTTTCGATGGCCGTCCGGTGCGTGACACGATGCTGCTGCTGCGCTGGATCGCGGCGGCCACGCCGGGGCAGGTCGTGACCCTGCAGGTGCTGCGCGCCGGCGCCCAGCGCGAAATCCCGGTCACCATGGGGCTGCGCCCCACCCGGCCGCGCTGATGCGCCGGCCCTGACGACAACGCCAGGCAATGCCTGGCGTGGTGTCGTCGGCGCAGCGCTCAGGGCCGCTCGGTCAGGGCGCCCTCTTCATCGCTTTCGTCGCGCCGGCGCGGGCGCACCAGGCGGGCGCACAG
>JAEWJD010000243.1 GCA_023386765.1 Pseudomonadota bacterium
GCCGACAGCGTCCCGCCGCTGGTGCAGGTCCCGGCGGGCAACTATGTCACCTGGCGCGCCCCGGCCGAAGGCGTCATCACCTATCAATGCCAGAATCGCCTGGACGGCGCAGAAGCGCCCGCCTGGACCATCGTGGCCGGCAAGGCCCGGCTGGGCGACGCCGCGCAAAACGGCAGCTACACCAGCCCGCCGGACACCTGGCGTGCCGCCGACGGCTCCTCGCTGACCGGTCTGCAGAGCATCCGCGCCAGCTCCGGCGCCAACCAGCTCCAGGACCAGCTGGTGATCGCCAACCCGGCACCCACGGCCGGCCTGCTGAGCGGCGTGACTTACATCCAGCGTCTGGTGCGCAGCGGTGGCGGCGCGCCCCAGGAAACCTGCGACGCCAGCCAGGTGGGCAAACGCGTGGACAGTCCCTTCCAGGCAGACTACGTGTTCTGGTCACCGAACTGAGCCGGCGTTGCCGGACCGATACGAACGCGCCGGCCTGGCGCGTTTTTTTTGCCTTGCACCGGTCGTCACCATCCCGAGCGGGCCTGAGCGGCATTGTCAGAATCCGGGCGGCATCGTCCCCGGGCCGGCGATGACGCGCCACGAACATCACTGCAAACATGCAAAATGCGGCGCAAGAATAGGAAAGAATCGCGGGGGTTTTCCATTTTTTCCTATGGCGGGAAAAAATCACGAACCCTGCGCTATGCTAATGAATCGGAAAAGAGAATGACATTCCCTTCCGGAAAAACAACGCATACACTTTGAAATAAAAAAACCTCAAACTCCCGCTAACCTGATAGGCTGATAATCGGCCTGCAAGCCGCATGTCCATTGCGCCTGCGGACCGCCGCAACAGAATTCAGGTCAAGTATTGATTGAAATCAGATTCCCCCGAGCCGGCCTTGTATTAGGCTCTGGAATATCCCGGGTTGCGAAGGCTCCACCCAATCCGGGAATGTCAACGACTTGGAGCCTGATTGTTATATAGCTTGAACTCAGATCGAGGGACTTCAAATGAAAAAAGCTATTCTGGCTATGAGCATTTTCGGTGCCGCCGCTATGGGCGGCGTGGCGCATGCCGACGCGGCCAAGCCCGTGCCGCTGTGGCTGTGCAGTGATTACCTGGCTGTGGACGAGTCCTATCAACCGACCGTGCTCGGTTTCGCTGAAGCGCTCAACCGCGACGGCAAGCCGGAAGCCCAGGTGCTGGACGTTGACGGCATCGCCAAGGTCAAGCCGGAACTGCTGCAGTACTGCAAGGAAAACCCCAAGATCGCCCTGCGCGACGCGCTGGTGCAAAGCTGGGGCAAGATCAAGAAGTAATCCACTTCTCTGATCCATGCGCTAGGGGCGCCACGGTTTGCCGTGGCGCCTGTCGTTTCAGCCTCCGCTTTCTGCTTCTGCTCCACACAAAGGATCCCCCATGCCATTGCACGCCAAGGACACGGTCCGGGCCGACCTGCTCGATGACGTCTACGCATCGAGCGATCTCTCGGTAGCCATGCCCAAGTACAAGTTCCCGGTCGAGGGACATGCACCGCGCCATGCCTACCAGGTCGTGCACGACGAACTGATGCTGGACGGAAACTCGCGTCAGAATCTGGCCACCTTCTGCCAGACATGGGTGGACGAGGAAGTCCACAAGCTGATGGATGAGTCGATCGACAAGAACATGATCGACAAGGATGAATACCCCCAGACGGCGGAAATCGAAGCGCGCTGCGTGCACATGATCGCCGACCTGTGGCATTCGCCGGATGCGATGAACACCCTGGGCTGCTCGACCACGGGGTCCTCCGAAGCCGCCATGCTGGGCGGCCTGGCCATGAAATGGGCCTGGCGGAAAAAGCGCCTGGCTGCCGGGCTGCCGGCCGACCGTCCCAACCTGATCTGCGGTCCGGTGCAGATCTGCTGGCATAAATTCGCCCGCTACTTCGACGTCGAACTGCGCGAGATTCCGATGGAGCAAGGCCGGCTCATCATGAGCCCGGAAGAGGTCATCAAGCGTTGCGACGAGAACACCATCGGCGTGGTGCCCACGCTCGGTGTAACGTTCTCGTGCGATTACGAGCCGGTCAAGGCCGTGCATGACGCGCTCGACAAACTGCAGCAGGACACCGGCCTGGATATCCCTATCCACGTCGATGGCGCCAGCGGCGGCTTCCTGGCCCCGTTCTGCGCCCCCGAGCTGGAGTGGGATTTCCGCCTGCCGCGCGTGGTGTCGATCAACACCTCCGGCCACAAGTTCGGCCTGGCGCCGCTGGGGGTGGGCTGGATCGTCTGGCGTGATGCGGCCCATCTGCCCGAGGAACTGATCTTCGACGTGAACTACCTGGGCGGCAACATGCCCACCTTCGCCCTGAATTTCTCGCGCCCGGGCGGCCAGATCGTGGCCCAGTACTACAACTTCCTGCGCCTGGGCCGCGAGGGCTACACCCGCATTCAGCAGGCCTGCTACGACACCGCGCAATACCTGGCGGACGAGATCGCCCGGCTGGGGCCCTTCGAGATGCTGTTCGACGGTAATCCGCAAAAGGGCATCCCGGCGCTATGCTGGAAGATCAAGGATGGCCAGAAAGATCTCGGTTTCAATCTTTATGATCTGGCCGACCGGCTGCGTTCGCGCGGCTGGCAGGTGCCGGCCTATTCGATGCCGGCTCATCGCGAAGACCTGGTGGTGCAGCGCATCCTGGTGCGCCATGGCGTGAGCCGCGACCTGGCCGCGCTGCTGATCGAAGACGTCAAGCGCGCACTGGCCTACTTCGCGAGCCACCCGGTGGCGGTCCAGGGATCGGAAGACGAATCGGGCGGCTTTCACCACTGAGCCCGACAGGCCCGGCCGCCGCACCCCACCGTGCGGCGGTTTTTCATGGCCCGGCGCTGCCGTGCTTTCCCAGGGCAAATGGTATAAATTCCCGCACATCACCCTGGCGCACCGCAAGCGCCGGCATTTCATCTGCGCCCGTGCGCCCGACGATCACTGAGGATAGCTCTTGACGACGTTGCAACAGTCTCTGGGCCGGCGCCTGCTGCCCATGGCGGTGTGGCTGCTGCCACTGCTCACAGGCTGCAGCGCAACCGTGCAGCCTCCCTATGTGGTCATCTTCGAATCCTACTTCCCTTCCTGGATCGCCTGCGCGGTGGCGGGCTGCATCGCCGCCCTGGTGCTGCGCGTGGTGCTGGTGCGCAAGGGCATCGATGAATATCTGCCACTGCACCTGCTGACCTACCTGGCCGTCGCCGCCGCCGTCATGTTCCTGCTCTCGCTGACCGTCTTCGCCCGCTGACATGCCGACCTCACCCGAAAAACCCGACCACAAACGCCGCATCGCGATCGTGCTGTTCGTCGTGATCCTGCTGCTGGCCGCCGGCCTGGGCTGGGCCTATTTCAGCCGCATCGCCGCCAGACCGCTGTCCGAAGACGCCGTCCTGACGGCCAACATGGCACGCATGGCCTCGTCGGTGCCCGGCCGGATCCAGAACCTCGCGGTGCAGGAAAACGGCACGGTCAAAGCGGGTGATCTGTTGTTCAGTGTCGACCCCGAGTTCTATCGCCTGCAACGCGACCAGGCCCTGGCCGGCCTGCAAGCCGCCGAAGCAGCGCTGGCCACACGCAAACGCACGTTGCAGGCCGAAGGCGCCAATGCGCGCATCGCGGCCGAACAGGTCTCGCGCGCGCAGATCAATCTGGCGCAGACCACGCAGACCCTGCAACGGCTGCAAAGCCTGCAGCCCAAGGGCTATGTCACCACCCAGCAGGTCGACGACGCGCGCACACTCAAGCGCAATGCCGAGACCAGCCTGAAAGAAGCCATGGCCCAGCAACATGCCGCCGATGCGCTGGTGGGCGACACCGATGCGGCGATCGCGCTGGTGGCGCAAAGCAAGGCCACCCTGGCCATCGCCGAACGGCAGCTGCGCGACACCGAGATCCGCGCCCCCAACGATGGCCGCATCGCGGGCCTGAACGTCGCCAACGGCGACTACATCATTCCGGCCCAGATGGCCTTCACGCTGATCGACACCACGCACTGGTATGCCTCGGCCGGCTTCCTGGAAACCGAGCTGGAAGACATCAGGATCGGCAGCTGCGCACGCGTCTATGTGGCGGCCGACCGCAGCCGCACCATCCAGGGTACGGTCGAGTCCATCGGCTGGGGCGTGGCCTCGGAAGACCAGATCCAGCTGCCGCGCAGCCTGCCCTATGTGCCCAAGACCCTGAACTGGGTCCGCGTGGGGCAACGTTTCCCGGTACGTATCCTGCTCAAGGACCCGCCGCCTGAGCTGATGCGCGCCGGTGCCTCGGCGACCGTCATTCTCCATACCGATGAGCAGTGCTGAGGCCTGGCCGCCGTTCCTGCGCCAGACCTGGCGCGACCTGACCGAGGCCTTTCCGGGACGCTTCGCGCAATCCTGGCGCATTGCCCTGGCCTGCGCGCTCACAGCGATGATGGCGGCCGTCTATGGCATCCCCGAACCGGCGATCAGCTGCTATCTGATCTTCTTCGTCATGAAGCCGGACGCCGCCGAAGGCTGCCTGCTGGCCGTCGGCCTGACCGTGCTGGTGGCCATCGTGGTGGTGTTGCTGTTCCTGTTTACCCGCTGGACCATCGACGTGCCGGCGCTGCGCATTCTGGCGATCGCCGCCACCTCGATGGTCCTGCTCTTTCTGGGCTCGGCCAGCAAGCTGGGCGAGCTGGGCGGCATCATCGCCCTGGTGATCGCCTTCGTGCTGACCCTGCTGGATTTCGTGCCCTTTGGCGAAGCCGCCACGCGCGGCATTCTGTATGCCTGGCTGATGGCAACCATGCCCATGGCCTGCGTGCTGGGGGTCAATCTCTTCATGGGCCGAAAGCCCATCACACTGCTGCGCCAGACGGTCGCCACGCGCCTGCAGGATGCCGCCGGCTGGCTGGAGCAACCCGATGCCGCCACCCGCCAGCGGCTGCGCGAACAGATCGAGGAAGGCCAAGAAGACGCCTTCAAGCGGCTGGGCCTGACGCGTCTGCTGGCACTGGGCCGCAACGCCGAACGCCAGCGCCTGGCGCGGGCGCTGCTGGAGAGCTATCGCCTGGCGCTGGCATTGCTGGCCCTGCGCCAGCCGCCGGAGGCCGCCCAGGCCCAGGCGCTCGCGCAACAGATCCGCGCAGCCGCCCAGGCGCTGGCAGCCGGAAAACCGGCGCCCGCCGACCTGGCCGGCACGCGGGATCCCGCGCTGGCCACGGCCGGCGAGGCCCTGCGGCACATGGCCACGCCCCCGCAGGGCTATCCGGCCCAGCCCCCCGGTGATCCCTTTCTGCGAGCCGACGCCTTTCGCAATCCGGTGCATGTGCGCTACGCCATCAAGACCACGGCAGCAGCCATCATCTGCTACCTGGCCTACACCGCCTTCCAGTGGCAGGGCATCCACACCGCCATGATCACCTGCTACGTAGCGGCGCTGGGCTCGGTGGGCGAGACCACCCACAAGCTGGTGCTGCGCATCAGCGGCTGCCTGATCGGCGCCGCGCTGGGCATCGGCTCGATTCTGTTTCTGATGCCCCACCTCAGCACGGTGGGCGGTCTGATGCTGCTGGTGTTCTTCGGCACGCTGCTGTCGGCCTGGATCGGCGTGGGCAACGAGCGGGTGTCATATGCCGGCGTGCAGGTGGCCCTGGCCTTTCTGCTGACCGTGCTGCAGGGCTCGGGCCCGACCTTCGACATGGACACGGCGCGCGACCGCATCATGGGCGTGCTGCTGGGCAACTGCGTGATGTACGTGATGTTCACCCAGTTCTGGCCGGTGAGCGTGATCGTGCGTGCCCGCGACAGCGTGCGCCAACTGATGGGACAGCTGGCTTTCATGGCCTGGCCGGCCGGCAAGACAGCCCAGGATGATCGCGACCTGCGGCTGGCACAAGCCTCCAAGGTGGCCGACAATATCTCGCAGACCCGCCTGGCGCTGGGTTTTTCCCTGTTCGAGGTGTATCGCCGCCGGCCCTCGGCCGCCGCCATCCGCCGCATCATGACCATCGACCACCGTGCCAGGCAGCTGTCTCACCAATTGCTACTGACCCCACCGCCCGATGACGGCCTGGCACATCGCCTGCAGGCTCTCGCCCATCCCGACGAGACGACGGCGAGCCTGCCGCCGGCCACGCCCGCCCCCGCGGGCACGCCGGCCCAAACCGTGCAACGCCTGGAGACCTTGATCAATGGCCGCTGACTGGGCCCGCCTTCGTTCCTTGCGCTGCGCCCTGCTGGCTGGCGCGGCCCTGCTGCTGGCCGGCTGTGCCAGCGGCACGGCCGATGCGCCGCCGCAGGCACAGCATGCCTGGGCTCCCCCGCCCACCCCCGCCGACTGGCGCACCCTGGCCGAACAAGGGCCGACCGCCGCCGCCAACAATGCCCTGGCGCCGACCGTCGCACCGCAAGCCGACCAGCGCTACGACTTGCCAGCCCTGATCGACCTGGCCCAGCGCAACAACATGGCCACCCGCGTGGCCTGGAACCAGGCCCGCCAGGCCGCCTCGGCCGTGGGCCTGACCGAGGCCACTTTCCTGCCGATGATTTCGGCGCGTGCCGTGGCCGGGCGCATGAAGACCCGCCATGAACTGCCCCGCATCCTGGGCGAGCGACCCGAGGTCGACACGTCCCTGAGCGGCACCGTGCCCATGCTCACGCTGGAATGGCTGCTGTTCGATTTCGGCCAGCGCGCCGCCGCCAATCAGGCCGCGCACAACCTCTCGCTGGGCGCCAACTTCCTGTTCAACGCCGTGCACCAGAAGCTCGTCTTCGATGTCACGCGCACCTATTACGAATATGGCGCGGCGCGCCAGGGGCGGCAGATCAGCGACGAAACCCTCGCCAACAGCCTGGCCGTGCAGGACGCCGTGCTGGCCAAACGCAAGGCGGGCCTGGCCACCTCGGTCGAAGAAGCGCAGGTGCGCCAGCTGGTAGCCCAGGCCCGCCTGCGCCTGGTGCGCAGCACCGGCGCCGAGCGCAATGCCTACCAGGCCTTGCTCGACCATCTCGGGCTGGCGCCGGGCACCGTGGTCCGGATCGCCGCCAGCGACGCCGCGCCCCTGCCGTCCTCGCAGGACCTGCCCGAAGGCGCGGTGCTGCGCCGCGCGCTGGCCGAACGGCCCGACATCATGGCCAGCATCGCCTCGCTCAAGGCCGCCGAAAGCGGCGTAGACCTGGCTCGCGCCGACTTCCTGCCCAAAGTCTTTCTGGCGGGATTCCTGGTGGGCGGCCACAACGACCTGTCGATCGGCCCGGTCTCGGGGCTGTCCAACAATGCCGTCACGCGCGGCGTGCTGCTGGGCGTGTCGCTGCCGCTCTATGACGGCGGGATGCGCAGCTCGCGGCTGCGCGACGCCCACGATCGGGTGCACGCCGCCCAGGCCTCGCTGGAGCGGCTGCGCAACACCGCCATGACCGAGATCATCCTCGCCAGCAATACGCTGGAGACGGCGCTGCAGGCCCATGAGGCCGCCGAAACGCTGGTGCAGACAGCCGCGGTGACCTACGATGCCGCGCTGGACGCCTATCGTGTCGGCATGGGTACGGTGACAGTCGCCACCGAAGCCGCCAACGGCCTGCTCACCGCTCGCACGGCACGCGCCGATGCCCGCGCAGCCGCCCAGATCGCCGCAGCCACGCTGGCGCTGTCGCTGGGACGGCTGGACGCCGGCCCGCCCGCCTCCGCGCGCTGACGACCACGAGGCCCAGGTACCCATGACTACCGTTGCCGTCATCATGGCCATGCTGGTGGCCGTCATGCTCAGCGGCGTGCTGGTGCGGCTGCTGCCGCTGGCGATCCCGCTGCCCTTCATCCAGATCGGCCTGGGGTTTCTGATTGCGGCAGTGTTCCAGCGCGGCGTGCTGATCGAACCGGACATCTTCTTTCTGTTGTTCCTGCCGCCGCTGCTGTTTCTGGACGGCTGGCGCGTCTCCAAGGTCGCGGTGCTGCGCGACGCCTCGTCCATTGCCCAACTGGCGCTGGGCCTGGTCTTTCTGACGGTGGCCGGGGTGGGCTACCTGATCCACTGGATGATCCCTTCCGTGCCGCTGCCGGTGGCCTTTGCCATCGCCGCCATCGTCTCCCCCACCGATCCGGTGGCACTCGGGGCGATCTCCCACCGGGTGCGCATCCCCGGGCGCATGCGCACCATCCTGGAGGGCGAGGCCCTGTTCAACGATGCCAGCGGCCTGGTGGCCTTTCGCATCGCCGCTGCCGCCGCCCTGACCGGCGCCTTTTCCTGGGCCGAAGCCATCGGCAGCTTTCTTTGGCTGGCCGCTGCGGGGATCGTGATCGGCGTGGCCATCACCTGGCTGCTGATGGGCACCCGCGCGCACCTGATGCGCCGCTTCGGCGCCGAACCGGGCAGCGATGTCCTGCTCAGCCTGATCACTCCCTTTTTTGTCTATTACGTGGCCGAGCAGGTCGGGGCCTCGGGCATCCTCGCCGCCGTGGCGGCCGGCATCACCATGAGTTATGCCGAGATGTCCGGCCGGCTGGCCGCGTCAACCCGCGTCGAACGCCACGCCGTCTGGAACCTGCTGCAGTTCACCCTCAACGGCATGATGTTCGTGCTGTTGGGCGAGCAGTTGCCCACCCTCATCAACAATCTGTCGAGCGCGGCCAGCGAAAGCGGCGACCAGCACCTGTACTGGCTGCCGGTGTATGGCCTGGCGGTCTGTGCCGGCCTGATCGCCTGCCGCCTGCTGTGGGTCACGGTGTCGCTCAAGATCGCCGCCCTGCGGGCGCGCCGCCTGGGGCGCACGACCATCGCGCCCCACCCCCGCCTGATCCTGGCGATGGCCCTGGCCGGCGTGCGCGGGGCCGTGACGCTGGCCGGCGTGATGACGCTGCCGTTCGCGCTGCTGGACGGATCGCCCTTCCCCGCGCGTGACCTGGCGATCTGCCTGGCCGCCCTGGTGATCCTGTTTTCGCTGCTGCTGGCTTCTCTGGGGCTGCCGCCGCTGATGAAAGGCCTGGAACTGCCCTCCAGCGAACGCGACCGCCACGAGCAGGCCACCCTGCATCGCACGCGCCTGCAGGCCGCGCTCAAGGGCGTGCGAGAGGCTGCGGCCCAATTCAGCCAGGCCTCGCCCGCCGACGCCGCGCTCTATCGCGACGTGGCCGAACGCGTCAGCCTGGAACTGCGCCGCGAGGCCTCTGCCTACGGCGACGATGACAACAGCGCACCGCCCGATGCGCGCGATCTGCACATCGAACGCCAGTTGCGGCTGCAGGCCGTGGCCGCCGCGCGCCAGGCCATCTACCAATTGGCGCGCCGGCACCAGATTTCCGATTCGCTGGCGCGCGAGCAGGTCATGCTGCTGGATATGGAGGAGGCCCGCATCCGGGCCAGCCGCTTGCCCGTCCCGCCTCAACCCGCCCGCTGGCTCTTTTGCCCATGGCGCCAGAACGCCGCGGCCGCCGGCGACAACCGGGTGACATCCAGGCAGGCCAGGCCGATGCGCCGCTGGGCGCCGGGGTTCAATGGCCGATAGACCACGCCCGGATACACCGGCGGCAAGGCCAGGGCCGCCGCTACCGAGACCCCCTCGCCATCGGCGACGTACGCCAGGATGGACAGCAACTGCGACAGCTCGTGCGTGACCTGCGGACGCAACCCGGCGCGCGCGAACATCTGCGCCACCAGCCCCTGCGAGCCGGCACGCGTGAGGATGAGCGGCTGTGCGGCCAAGGCCTGCGGCGTCACGCTCTTGCTGCGCGCCAAGGGATGATCGGCCGGCAAAACCGCCATGAGTTCATCACGCGCCAGCGGCAAGGTTTCAAAGCCGGGCCGGGGCAGCGTCACCACGCCGAGCTCGAGACGGCGCTCCAGCAGGTCCTGTTCGATCTGCGCATCGGCCCGTTCGACCACGCTGAGGACGATACCGGGGTAATGGCGGCGAAAGGACTTGAGCAGCGGCGGCAGCAGCCTGAGCGATGAGCTCGCGCCAAAAGAACCCAGGCGCAACATCCCGCTTTTGAGCCCGGCGCTGGCCTGCGCCGCCGACATCATCAATTGCAGGGTCGCGAACAGGTCGCGCGCATGCGGCAGTACCTGCTGGCCGGCATGCGTGAGCGCCAGGCCCGGCGCCTGGCGGTCGACCAGCGCCGTTCCCATGGCCGACTCCAGCGCGCGCAGGGCATGACTGGTCGCCGAGGGTGTCATCCCGATCCGCGCCCCGGCACTGGCAATGCCATCCGCGCTCGCCAGGGACAGCAGCAGTTCGAGCTGGCGCAAGGTGGGCGGGACCGCGCCGAAAGGGGATTTCATATTGAGTGATCGCTCAATTGAATGTGATGTTTATGGATTATAGACTCAACAAAACCTTCCCCATTCCCATTCTCTGCGCCACAGGAACCGCCATGCAAACCGTCGCCCAAATCCTCGGACAGCGCCTTTACGAAGCCGGCTGCCGCCATGCCTTCGGCATCCCTGGCGGCGAAGTCCTCTCCGTCATGGAAGGGCTGGACCAGGCTGGCCTGGCCTTCACCCTGGTCAAACACGAGAACGCCGCCGGCTTCATGGCCGAAGGCGTCTTTCACCGCGACGGCGCGCCCGGCGTGCTGATCGCGACGCTCGGGCCGGGCGTCGCCAACGCCGTCAACGCGGTCGCCAATGCGCTGCAGGACCGGGTGCCCATGATCTTCATCACCGGCTGCGTCGACGACGACGAGGCCGCCACCTATACCCACCAGGTGTTCGACCATGCCGCGCTGCTGCGCCCCATCACCAAGGCTTCGCTACGCATGAGCGCCGGCGCCGCCGAGGCGCTGATCGACAAGGCGCTGGCCATCGCCCTGGACGATCCGCCCGGGCCGGTGCATATCGACGTGCCGATTACGGTAGCGCGCGCCGTGGCCGGGCAGCACGCGGGCACCCGCCGCAGCCGGCCGGCCCCCAGCGCACCGGCTCCCGGTCCGGCGCTCGACGAGGCACGCCAGTGGCTCGCGCAGGCCCGCCGGCCGGTGCTGCTGGCCGGCGTGGAGGCGCTCTATCACCAGGCCGAGCATGCCGTCGCCGAGCTGGCCCGCACGCTGCGCATTCCGCTCATCACCACCTACAAGGCCAAGGGCATCCTGGACGAACGGAATCCCTTCGCGCTGGGTGGCGCCGGACTCTCGCCACAGGCCGATGAAGTCCTGCTGCCGCTGCTGCGCGAGGCGGATCTCATCCTGCTGGCAGGCTATGACCCCATCGAAATGCGCAGCGGCTGGCGCAACGTCTGGAGCGACAGCGCCCGCGTGATCGAGTTCTGCGCCACCCCCAACACGCACTACATGCACCAGGCCCGCCACAGCTTCGTCGGCAATGTCCGGGCCGGTCTGCAGGCCCTGCGGCACGGCCTTGCCGGGGCCTCGGCCTGGCAGCCGGGGGAAACCGAAGCGATCAAGGACCGCCTGCGTCAGCGCTATCGGCTCGATGAGCCCTGGGGCCCAGGCGCCATCATCGACGAAGCCCGCCGCGCCCTGCCGGAAGACACCCTGGCCTCGGTGGACAGCGGTGCGCACCGCATCCTGCTGTCGCAAACCTGGCAGTGCTATGAGCCGCGCGCCCTGATGCAGTCCAGTGGCCTGTGCACCATGGGTTGCTCGCTGCCCCTGGGCATCGGCGCGCAGCTGGCCTCGCCCCGCCGCCCGGTGGCGGTCTTCACCGGCGACGCCTGCCTTGAGATGACGCTGGGCGAACTGGCCACGGCGCGCGACGCGGCCACGCCTGTGATCGTGTTCGTATTTGTCGACGCCTCCCTCTCCCTGATCGAGATCAAACAGCGCGCCAACGCCCAGGCCAATCTGGGCGTCGACTTCGGCGGCAGCGACTTCGCCGCGGTCGGCCAGGCTCTGGGCGGGCACGGCTGGCGGGTCGACTCGCGCGAAAGCCTGCGCGCGGCCATCGGCCAGGCGCTATCGGCAGACCGCTTCAGCGTGATCGCCTGCACCCTGCCCCGGCGCGCCTACGACGGCCGGATCTGAACCGCTATTGCATCGGGATATCGAGCGCGCTGATCAGCGCACGGCACTGCTCGGTATCCTGCTGCATCTGCCGGCTGAACTCGGCCGGCCCCTGGAAACTGGCATACATGCTGATCGACGCCATCCGCTGATCGATGTCGGGTGCAGCCATGATGCGGCCAGCCGCTGCGCCCAACTCTTCGACACGCGCCACTGGCGTGCCGGCCGGCGCATAGATGCCGAACCAGCTCGGAATGCCCAGGGTGACGCCCTGCTCGGCCAGCGTGGGCACGCCCGGCAGCGCCGAAGAACGCGTGCGCGGCATCACGGCCAGGGCCTTGGCGCTGCCGTTCTGCACCTGCGCCAGCGCAATGCTGTCGACCATCAGGTCGATGCGCCCGCCCAGCAGATCATTGAGCGCCTCGCCCGACCCTTTGTAGGCCACGTGCAGCGCATCGATGCCGAGCGTTTTCATCAGGGCGGCGGCCTGCATATGCGTCAGCGTACCCAGCCCGGCCGAGCCGTAGGTCACCTCGCCAGGATGCTGCTTGCCGTAGGCCACCAGGCCGGCGATGTCGTCGGCCGGGAAATCCTTGCGGGCTGTCACGATGCCGATGGAAGAACTGAGCTTGGCAACCGGCGTGAAATCACGCGCCGGGTCGTAGCCCACCTCGCGCAGATAGGGCGTGATGGCCATGATGGCCGTGGGCGCCAGCAACAGCGTGCGGCCATCCGGCGCACTCTGAGCCACATGGCGCGCGCCGATCGCGCCACCGGCGCCCCCTTTGTTCTCCACCACGGTCGTGCGTCCGAGCGTCTCGCCCAGGCCTTGCGCGAACAGCCGCGCAATACGGTCGGCGTTGCCGCCCGCCGGATACGGCACCACCACCGAGATGGGCGCCTCGGCGGCCCGAAGCCGCCCGCCGGCCGCCAGCGCCACGCCGGCCAGCGTGGATTGCAACCACAGTCTGCGATTCATGCGCCTGCTCCTTCGGATAGGTCAACGCCCCAGATAGACGGGTGCGCGCTTTTCACGAAAGGCCTGACGGCCTTCTTCGATATCGTGGCTGTCGCGCACCACGCCCAGTTCACGGATCACCCGTGCCATGTCCTCGGCCGGACCGCGTGGCATCACGTCACGGGTCACGAAGCGCTTGAGGGTGGTCAGCACCAGGGGCGCCATCTGCGCCAGCCGCTGGGCCATCTCCAGCGCCGCAGGCACCTGTTGGCCGACCGGCACCACCCGGTTGACCAAGCCCGCCTCACGCGCACGCTCGGCATCCAGCGTGGTGCCGCACAGCATGACGTCCATGGCGATCTTGTAGGGGATGCGCGCGGCCAGACCGGCGATCATTCCGCCGGTGAAGCCCAGTTTGGCCTCGGGATAGGAGAAGCGGGTATTCTCGGCCGCGACGGCCAGATCGCACATCATGTGCATCACCAGCGCCCCGCCCACCACCCAGCCGGCCGTGGCCGCGATGATTGGCTTCTCGGTGGTGATGCCCACCGTCGGGATGCAGCGCCACAACTCGGGCAACTGGGCCACGTCGGCCCCCGACGAGAAGGCCTCGTCACCCGCGCCGGTGATCACCGCCACGCGCTGCTCCGAGCGGTCGAACTCGGCAAAACCTTCCTGCAACGCCAGGGCGGTATCGCGGCAGATGGCATTACGCCGTTCAGGCCGGTTGATGGTGAACAACGTCACCGCGCCAAAGGTCTCGATCTCAACAACTGCCATGTGTTTCCTCCTTCTGCTGACGGTTGAGCGCCTCAGGCCAGGCGGGCACGGGCATCCACGGCCACGCAGCCCTGCCCCTGCAGGCGCACCTTGAGCGGATTGACCTCGATCTCGAAGTCCTGCCCGGCCAGATCGCTGGCCAGCCAGCCGAGCCGCACCATGACCTCCGCCACGCTGTCGACATCGAGCGCCCCGCGCCCCCGGTAGGCCCGCATGAGGGGCGCGCTGCGCAAGCGGGCCAGGGCCTGGCGGGCGGCCTCGTGATCGAACGGCGCCGGCAGCACCACGATATCCTGCAGCGTTTCGACCAGCACACCGCCGCTGCCCACCACCACCTGCGCGCCGAACTGCGGATCGCACCGCGCGCCCACCAGCAACTCCAGCTCGCCGGCCTCCATGGCCTGCAACGAAAAGCCCTGCAGCCTGGCATCCGGCTGCAGGCGGGCGATACGCGCCTGCATGGCCTGCAAGCCGTCACGCAGCTGTGCCAGGCTGTCGATGCCCAGCAACACGCCACCCACCTCCGATTTATGCACGATGTCGGGCGACACCACCTTGGCCACCAGCGGAAAGCCCACGCTTTGTGCCAGCTCAAGCGCCTGCGCCACATCGACAGCGAACCGCTCGCGGTTGACCGGGATACCGGCCTCGGCGAGCCACTGCTTGGCGGCCTGCTCGCCCAGTTCGCCGGCCGGCGGCCGGGCCGGCAGGCAGCCTGCCGGACGCTGCGCCAGGCCGGGCTCACGATAGGCTGACCAGCGCCGCCAGGCCGAGAGCGCCTGCACCGCCTCGCCCAGATTGTTGGTGAAGGGTTGGCCGGCCGCCACCAGCGCCTCGCGCGCCCGCTGCGCGGCCCGTCCCGGCTGCATCACGAACAGAGCTGGTTTGCCGGCCTCCTGCACGCCTTCGGCGAGATAGGCGGTGACGTCATGCAAGGCTGGCGCCGTGGTCAACACGACCAGCGCCGCATCCACCGCGGGGTCGGCCAGGGCCAGAGACGCCGTCTGGCGTGACACGTCGGAGGCATTGCTGCCGACCTCGTGGCGGCGGCCGCCCAGGTCAATCGGATTCTGCGCCTGGCCTTGCGTGAACAGCTCACCCAGGGCTACCTGCGTGGCGGCGGAAAAGCGCGCCAGCGGCACCCCTGCCTCACTCAGACGATCGGCGCTCAGCGCACCGCCGCCGCCCGAGGTCGTGATGATGGCGACTTCGTCGAGCTTGCGCCCCGGGTGGCGCGCCATCGCCGCGGCCAGCAACAGCATGGCCGCCGGATCCTCCATCAATACGATGTTCTCGCGCTCGAAAACGGCCTGCAGCGCCGCGTAATCTCCTGCCAGGCTGGCGGTATGCGAGAACGCCGCCTGGCTGCCGGCCTGGGTCTTGCCCGCCTTGACCGCCAGCCACGGCTTGCCCGCCTGGCGCGCCCGGCGCGCCAGCTGCAAGAGCCGGGCGGGCGACTTGACGCCCTCGATGTACGTGCAGATCACCTGCGTGGCAGGGTCGTCGATCAGCCACTCGACGAAGTCGCACAGTTCCAGGTCCGCCTGGTTGCCGACCGAGACGCAGTGGCTGAAACCGATACCTGCCTCATGCGCCCGATCGAACAGCGTGGCCATGAGCGCGCCGCTCTGGCTGACAAAGCCGATCGGGCTCGACAGCAGCGCGTCGACCTCCAGGGCAGGCGAGGAACACAGCACCAGCCGGTTGGCCGGGCTGATCACGCCCAGGCAATTGGGGCCGATCAGGCGCATGCCCGTGGCCTGCCCCGCGGCCCCCCCATCGCCGTAGGCCCCCCCCCCCGC